>NZ_JBHUXV010000027.1:0-99547 GCF_042669125.1 Streptomyces sp. NPDC057253
TGTCCGGTGTGTACCGGACACGGCCCGCTCTTTGCTTTCAGGCGGTATCGATGGAATCGGTGTGTGGATACGATGCGAGTGGGTGCGGCACATCCACCCGGCAGTACCTCTGAGGGGAGGCAGGGGCCGTGCGAACGATGAGCCGAAGCGGACTGGTGAGCGCAGGCCTGGGACTGGGGGCGGTCGGCGGGTTCGTCGGCAGCCTGCTCAGGGAACGGAGCGCTCTGACGGCCGCCCGCGATGCGGCGGGCGAAGGAAGCGAGGAACAGCCTTCATGGGGCGTCGGCTCGTACCGCTCACGCTGGACAACCTTCCGGACCTCCCCAAGCGCTGCCGATCCTGCGTCTTCTGGGAGTTGGACCCAGTCAGTGGAGAAGCCGCGGTAAAGGCGGGGACACCGGCCCTGGAGAAGGAAGCCTGGATCTCCGCCGTCCTGCTGGACTGGGGATCCTGCGGCAGGGTCGTCTACGTCGACGATGTTCCGGTCGGCTTCGTTCTGTACGCGCCTCCGGCCTACGTCCCCCGGTCGACGGCTTTTCCCACGAGCCCCGTCTCTCCGGATGCCGTCCAGCTGATGACGTCGTTCATCATGCCGGGCTACCAGGGACAGGGGCTGGGCCGGGTGATGGTGCAGACGGTGGCCAAGGACCTGCTGCGGCGGGGCTTCAGGGCGATCGAGGCCTTCGGTGACGCCCGCTGGAAGGAGCCCGCTTGTCTGCTTCCCGCAGACCATCTCCTGGCGGTGGGCTTCAAGACGGTCAGGCCTCATCCTGCGTACCCGAGGCTGAGGCTGGAGCTGCGTACCACGCTCTCCTGGAAGGAAGACGTGGAGATGGCGCTGGACCGGCTTCTCGGGGCGGTACAGAAGGAGCCGGCGCTGCGGCCACTGTGACGGACACACGATGAAGGGGCCGGTCCTCGCGGACCGGCCCCTTCATGTTTCACGTGAAACGTCACTCGGCGATGAAGTCCTCGAGGTCGCGGACGATCGCAGCCTTGGGCTTGGCACCGACGATGGTCTTGGCGACCTCGCCGCCCTGGTAGACGTTCAGCGTCGGGATGGACATGACGCCGTACTTGGCGGCCGTACCCGGGTTCTCGTCGATGTTCAGCTTGACGACCTCGATCTTGTCGCCGTACTCGGCGGCGATCGCCTCCAGCGACGGCGCGATCTGGCGGCACGGACCGCACCAGGCGGCCCAGAAGTCCACCAGGACAGGCTTGTCGCTCTTGAGGACGTCCTGCTCGAAGGAATCGTCGGTCACGTTCTTCAGGGTGCCGGCCACGGCGGGCTCCTTAACTGGTTGGTGCGGTGGGGCGGGGATGGGGGTCAGACAGCGGTCTTCTCGGGCTCCGCCTTCTCCTCGTCCGCGAGGGCAGCGAGGAAACGCTCGGCGTCGAGTGCGGCGGAGCAGCCCGTACCGGCCGCGGTGATCGCCTGGCGGTAGGTGTGGTCGACGACGTCACCGGCGCCGAAGACGCCCGTCACGTTGGTGCGGGTCGAGGGCGCCTCCACCTTCAGGTAGCCCTCACCGTCCAGGTCGAGCTGGCCCTTGAAGAGCTCGGTGCGCGGGTCGTGGCCGATGGCGATGAACAGGCCGGTGACCGCGAGGTCGCTCAGCTCGCCGGTCTTCAGGTTGCGCAGCTTGAGACCGGACAGCTTCGGGTCGCCCTGGATCTCGGCGACTTCGCTGTCCCACACGAACTTGATCTTCGGGTCGGCGAAGGCGCGCTCCTGCATCGCCTTGGAGGCGCGCAGGGTGTCCCGGCGGTGGACGATCGTCACGGACTTGGCGAAGCGGGAGAGGAAGGTCGCTTCCTCCATCGCGGTGTCGCCGCCGCCGATCACGGCGATGTCCTGGTCCTTGAAGAAGAAGCCGTCACAGGTGGCACACCACGAGACACCGCGGCCGGAGAGGGCGTCCTCGTTCGGCAGACCGAGCTTGCGGTGCTGCGATCCGGTGGTGACGATCACGGCCTTCGCCCGGTGGACCGTGCCGGAGGTGTCGGTGACGGTCTTGATCTCGCCGGTCAGGTCGACGCTGACGATGTCGTCCGGGATGAGCTCGGCGCCGAAACGCTCGGCCTGGGCGCGCATGTTGTCCATGAGCTCGGGGCCCATGATGCCGTCCTGGAAGCCGGGGAAGTTCTCCACCTCGGTGGTGTTCATCAGGGCGCCACCGGCGGTGACGGCGCCCTCGAACACCAGCGGCTTCAGCGACGCGCGCGCGGTGTAGAGCGCCGCCGTGTAGCCGGCGGGCCCGGAGCCGATGATGATCACGTTACGGACGTCGCTCACGGCTTGGTTCCTCGTCTCTGGACTGCGTCGTCGGACCGGTGGAGCCCCTTTCAGAACTCTCACCCCACCCAACGGATCCTAAGGGGCGCGCATTCCCGGTGTGTCCGGGCACACGGAGAGGCCACACCGTACGAAATACCACGCACGGCTAAGACGAAGCGTCAGCGTTCAGGAGCGCGCGTAGGACTGCTTCTGCAGAACCTTCGCGGTGCTGGTCGGCGCCTTCTTCACGCAGGACGCGTCCATGATGTAGGCGGTGACTCGGCTGCTGTCGGAGGGGTCGCGCAGCACCACGAGCAGCGCGTCGGTGCCCTTGTAGACACCGTTCTTGGTCGCGAGGGCCGTGCCCTTGGTGGTGATGCCCTTCTGGATGCACGGGGGGACGACCGGCTGCTTCTTGATGAAGGGCTGGTTCTGGCCGGGGTTGGTTGCCGCTCCCATGTCGTCCTGCGGAGAACGGGAACCGCCGGTGGCGGACCGGCCTGGGGTGAGGAGTTGGGAGACCTGCTTCTCCAGGGTGCTGTCGAAGAAGGTGTCGGCCGCGGAGACCTGACCTTCGTCGGACGTCTTGCCGTCATCCAGCGATGCCAGGAGAACAGAACCGAAGCCCAGAGCGGCGACTGCGAAGACGGCACCCAGGACAGCGGTGCTGCGGCGGCTGCTCCTCTTCCTGCCCTTGCGGCCGGGGCCGGTGGTGGTGGATCGGGCGTGTCCCGTGGGGCGATCGGTGGGGGGCGATGTTTCACGTGAAACATGCGCGCTCTCGACCGGCGCCGGGGCGTTCACCGCATCAGGAGCCGTGGCTTGCAGCAGGGCTTCGGCGGCCAGAGCGGCATCGATCCTGCCGGCTACATCGGCGGGCATGCGGGGCGGGCCCGGCAGCGTTCCGAGCAGTCCGCGGATCTCCTCCAGCGACGCGTGGACGTCGGCGCAGAGGTCACATTCGTCCAGATGCCGACGTACGTCCGCAGTCCTGGAATCGGGGAGGAGGCCTTCGGTGAGGTCGGAGATCTCCGCGACATCCGGGTGCCCGGCTGTGTCTGTCGAGGAAGTCACGCTCGCCCACCTCCGCCCTTCACTGCAGCTGAATCGCTTGATCCCGAGTCCGGCGGGCCTCCTGACGGAGGTGCCGCTGCGGGTGGGACGGATGTCCCCTGCGGGCGGTTCCGTCCGGCGTCCCCTTCTCTGCCGTCTCCGGCCCTTTCCGGCCGCAGATGGGTGAGAAGGGGGAGAAGTCTTGCTCTTCCCCGGGCGCAGCGGCTCTTCACCGTGCCGGTCGGCACGTCGAGCATGCGGGCGGCCTCGGCGACGGGGTAGCCCTGCATGTCCACCAGGACGAGGGCGGCGCGCTGGTCGGGCGGGAGCGTGCCGAGCGCTTCCAGGAGCTGTCGGTGGAGGTCGTTGCGCTCCGCCGGCGCCGAGGCGGACTCGTGCGGCTCCAGGAGCTGCTCCAGGCGCTCGGTGTCGTCCACCGGGGACGTCTTGCGCGAGGCGGCCTTTCTGGCCCGGTCCAGGCAGGCGTTCACCGTGATCCGGTGCAGCCAGGTCGTGACGGCGGACTGTCCCCGGAAGGTGTGGGCGGCCCGGTAGGCGGACACGAGGGCGTCCTGAACGGCGTCAGCGGCTTCCTCGCGGTCGCCGAGCGTCCGGAGGGCTACCGCCCAGAGCCGGTCCCGGTGGCGCCGTACGAGCTCACCGAAGGCGTCGGGATCGCCGTCCACGTGAAGGGCCAGGAGGTCCTGATCGCTGGTGTCGCCGTATGCGGTGTCATCTGCCATCGGACCCCCTCCCCTTGTCTGTGGTGCAGCCTCAGCCGGTGAACTTCACGTTGGTGATGGCCTGCTTGTATCCGGCATCGCTGTAGTTCGTGGAATCTTCCCCGGAGTACGGCATCGCGGTGAGCCAGACCAGCAGGTACCGCGACTTCACCGGCTTGCCGACCTTGATCGTGGCCGTGGTGTCGTCGGTCTTGACCGAGCCGATCTTGGTCATGGCGTCCAGGGAGGACGGCGTGAGCGAGTCGGCGGCGTACAGGGAGGCTGCCGTGTAGTTGCCTCCGTACCGGAGCGACAGGGTCGCGGCCGACACCTCCTGGGAGGCACCGAGGTCGTAGACGATGCCGACGCCAGGCTTGATCACTATCTTCGGGCCGTTTTTGTAGCTGCTGGTCCGCCAGCCCGTGGTCATGCTGTTGTCGTACGTCAGCTTCACGTCATTGGGGTGTTGGGCGTCGCCCTGGGCGACGAACTCCTGGGCGTCCTCGATGCTGAGCGGCTTCGTCGGCTTCGGCGCGGTGCTGTTCTTGTCGCCGTCGTCGGTCGTCTGGCTCTGGTTGTCGTCCGAACTGCCGCCCCGATCCATCAGCGCGTCCGCCAGCTGCCAACTGCCCAGACCCAGCGCGGCGATGAGGAGGGCCGACACGGCCCACTTCAGGGCGCGGCCGGTGCGGCTCTGGAGGGGTGGCGGCGGGGGGATCACCGGCTGGGTGACACCGGGGTGCGGTGCCGGGCGGCCGTAGGTTCCCTGCTGGTACGTCGTGCGCTGGTACTCCGGCGGCGCGGTGAACGCCGGCTCCGGCGGGCGGATGCGGGGCATCTCTTCGATCGCCTTGACCAGTTCCTCGGGCGTCGTGCACGCCGACTCGTGCCGGGAGGCGGTGGCACCGTCATTGGCGAGCGCCCGCATCGACAGCTCGGACAGCCCGCGGTGGACACCCGCCCGCACCTGGTCGGGTGCGATCAGACCGACGTCCTTGGGCAGACCGGCCAGGCCGTAGGCGTCGCTCTCGTACGGCCAGCGCTGGGTCAGCGCCGCGTACAGAAGGGCGCCGATCGCCTCGGTGTCCGCGCGCTGCGGGGTCTCCGAACTGGCGCCGCGCAGTGCGGCGTTCACGGCCAGGCCGCGGATGCGCCACTGGCCGCTCGACGTACGCAGCACGGCGTTGGGGTTCAGTCGCAGGTGCGCGAGGCCCTCTCGGTGGGCCGCGGCCATCGCGGAGGCCACCTGACTGACCATCTGGTAGGCGTCGTACGGCTCCAGCGGGCCGGAGGCGAGGAGCGTGGTCAGCTCGGTCGCGTCGGGCAGCCACTCGTGGACGACGTAGACGAGGTCGTTCTCCTCGACGGCGTCCAGGACCTGGACGAACCGGGGGTCGCCGAGGAGCGCGGAGGAACGGGCCGCGGCCAGGACGGAACGCGCCCGCGCATGGTCCGCAGGCAGGATGTGCACGCCCACGGCCCGACGGAGTTTCTCGTCGACGGCACGCCAGCTGCTGAACCCGTCCAGACGGGTGACGCACTCCTCGAGACGGTAGCGTCTGGCGAGTTTGTGACCGCTGTGCAGCTCCGGCGGTGACGCCTTGCCAGGACTCTCGGTCCCGCCACTCCCCTGTGCCTCGACGTCTTCCGTGTCCCGCTCCCGGTTCTTGGCCACGCCGTCGGCCGTGGACTGGTCCGCCTTGGCGGTCAGCGGTGGGTCACCGCTGTTGTCTGCCACGTCGACGGCAGCCGTGCTCCGTTCCGCCACCGTCGTTCCCTGCCTCCCCATTCAATGCGCGCCGTGCGACGCAGAATCCAATTGTGCCCACAGTCCGCCGCTATGCACGACACACGGTGGCGGACGATGGTTGTGCGCGTACCCCCGGCTCAGCGCCCCAGACGCCCCCGGACCATGCCGACCAGGGAGTTCAACTCCTCGATGCGCATCTTGCGTGCCGCGACGAAGAAGATCCCGAGCAGGACCGCCCCGCCCACGATCAGCGCGGCGAACGAACCCACCACGCCCTGACCGAGGGTGTGGGCGATGCCGTAGCAGGCCGCCCCGCTGAGCAGAGCCGCCGGAACCGACGCGATGCAGAGCCGGGCGTACGTCCGCAGGACTCGCCTGCCGTCCAGGTCTCCGCCGAGACGCTTGCGCAGGCGGCGCCAGGCCACGCCCACGCCGATCGCGTACGCCAGACCATAGGCGGCGGCCATGCCGGCCACAGCCCAGCGAGGCGGCAGAACGGCGTAACAGACGGCGGAGGCAGCGGCGTTGACGGCCGCCACGATGACGGTGTTGTAGAAGGGCGTCCGGGTGTCCTCGTAGGCGTAGAAGGCACGCAGGACGACGTACTGGACCGAGTACGGGATCAGGCCGAGGCCGAAGGCCATCAGCATGTA
The DNA here is from genome assembly GCF_042669125.1 of Streptomyces sp. NPDC057253. Classification (NCBI taxonomy): domain Bacteria; kingdom Bacillati; phylum Actinomycetota; class Actinomycetes; order Kitasatosporales; family Streptomycetaceae; genus Streptomyces; species Streptomyces sp. NPDC057253. The sequence continues at coordinate 6,460 of NZ_JBHUXV010000027.1, forward strand.
ACCCATGTTGGTGGCCGCACCGGTGCCCGACGAGCCGAAGATGAGCGTGCACATGGGGATGCCGAGGGCCAGGAAGCCGAAGGAGATCGGCACGATCGCGACCGCTGTCGTGCGCAGTCCCTGGGAGATGTCGTCGCGTACCGCGCCCGCGTCGTCCTCGGCGGCGGAGCGCGAGATGCGCGGCAGCAGCGCGGCCATCAGCGAGACGGTGATGATGGCCTGCGGGAGCCCCCAGATCAGCTGGGCGTTGGCGTAGGCGCTGAAACCGGTGCCGGGGATCTTGGTGTCGGCGACGGCGGCGGTGGCGAGCTGGGTGACGACGAGCGCGCCCGCCTGGTTGGCGAGGACGAACAGGATGGTCCACTTGGCGAGCATCGCGGCCTTGCCCAGGCCGTGGCCCTTCCAGTCGAAGCGCAGCCGCAGCCGGAATCCGGTCTCGCGCAGATACGGGATCATCGCGAGGGCCTGCACCACGAGACCGAGCAGGATGCCCACGCCGAGCAGCCGCTGCCCTTCCGGCGGGATGTTCGTGACGCTCATGCCGGAGTGCGAGGCGGTGCCGTACACCCACAGGAACATCGCGAGCGTCACGATGATGACGACGTTGTTGAGGACGGGAGTCCACATCATCGCGCCGAACTTGCCGCGTGCGTTGAGGATCTGTCCCATCACCACGTGGATGCCCATGAAGAAGATCGAGGGCAGGAAGTAACGGGTGAAGGTGATGGCCACGTCGTTGGCCGCGGGGTTGGACGCCACCGAGTTCGAGAGCGCGCGCACCAGGAGCGGCGCCGCAAACATCGTGATGGCGGTGAGCGCGGCGAGGGCCACCATGACGAGCGTCAGGAGGCGGTTCGCGAAGGCCTCACCGCCGTCGTCGTCCTCCTTCATGGCGCGTACGAGCTGCGGCACGAAGACGGAGTTCAGGCCGCCGCCGACGGTGAGGATGTAGATCATGGTCGGCAGCTGGTAGGCCACCTGGAAGGAGTCGCCCAGGAAGGCGGTGCCCAGCGCCGACACGATCAGCGCCGAGCGCACGAAGCCGGTGAGCCGGGAGACCATCGTGCCGGCCGCCATCACGGCGCTCGACTTCAGCAGGCCCGTCGCCTTCCCGCCCTTCTTGGCGGGAGCGGCGGGAGCGGCGGGAGCCGCCGGGGCCTCGGAGGCCGTCTGTGCCGAGGCCGGCGCCGTACCGAGGTTCATGGTCTCGTCGGCCGAGGGCGCGGGAGCCACGGGTGCCTGGAACTGCGGAGCCTGTGACGGCCCGCCAGGAGCCGGGGCCGGTCCGGGCACCGACGGAGGGTCCGTGGGGCGGCCACCGCCCTGCTGCTGGTCACGGAAGAGGTGCGCGAAGGCGTCCGGCTCGTGGCGCTCCTCGCCGGCCTGGGTGACCAGGTCGTCGACGCCCACGAACTGGGTGGTGCGCGGGTTGTCGCCGTACGGCAGGTACTGCGTCGGCCCCTCCGGCTCGGGCGCCGGCGTCTGTGCCCACACCTGCGGGTCGGGGGCGTACGGGGACTGGGGCGGCTGGGAGTACAGGGGCTGCTGGGGCGGGTAGGTGCCGGGCGGCGGCGGGGGGTGCGCGGCACGGTCGTAGAGGGCCTCGGCGACCGGGTCCTGGGCGTGGAGGTCCTGTCCCCGGTAGGGGTCCTGGTCGTAGGCGTCCTGGACGTACATGTCCGCGGGTGACTGCGGCGGTACCTGGCCGTGCTCGGGCGGCGGGCCCTCGGGGCGACCCGAGCTGCCCGCGCCCTGGCTGTCACCCTCGTACGGCGCGTTCATGGTTACCCCACCTCATCGTCCCCGGCCCACCGGCCACGACATCCTCAACGGTCCACTCTCTCACCCGTGCCGGACGGGTCGGCGCTTTCGGCTGCGGTGTCCGCTGTCAGGTCACTCGGCTGCTCGGGACTGTCCGCCCCGGGCCCGGCGGTGCCGGACTCCTTGGTGAGACGGTCCTCACGGCCCTCGGGGTTCTCCGGGCCGTCCACCGCCTCGCCCGTCTCGTCGTCGGGGCCGTTCTGCTCTGTCTCACGGGCGGCCGCGCGCTTGCGCTGGGTGTACATCCGGAATCCTGCCAGCACCAGCAGCAGAACACCGCCGCCGATGACCAGCATCACCGTGGCCGTGAACTCCGTGACCTTGACGTCGAACCGGACCGCCTTGCCGTACGGCTGGCCGTCCTCCGTGTAGAGCTGGGCGACGACCGAGGCCTGGCCGTTGGCGTTGGCCGTGGTGGTGAACTTCACCGTCTGGCTGTGGCCGCCCGAGACCTCGACCGGCTGCTCGTAGAAGGAGGAGCCGCCGATCTCGAGCCGGTTCGGGCTCAGTGAGGTCAGTCGCAGTCTCAGGTGCTCCACACCCTGGACCAGATTGTTCTGGACCGTCACGGGGATGGTGGCGCTGCGGCCGGAGAGCTTGGTCTCCGACTTGTCGATCAGACTGACCTGGGAGGTCAGTCCGTCGAGGTAGGACTCGACATCGTCCCGGAAGCTGCTCGCCTCGCCGGGACGGCCCCGCCACGATGTGGACATCTCGCGGTTCATGGCCCGCCCGAAAGGGGTCACGACGCGGGACTGGTCGGAGAGGATCACCTTGAGGTTGTCGAGTTTGCTCTGGGTGCTCGCGATCTGCTGGAAGGCCGCCTTCGGCAGCTCCTGCTTGCGCAGCGCGGAGGGATAGGCGGAGGCCCGGGGCACCTTGGTGGTGGCGCCGGGGTCGGGCTTGGCCGCGGCCGCAGCGGTGAGCTTCTGGGTCTCGGACCAGTTCCCGCTCTGCAGCGCGTTGATCGCCTCGGCCATGGCGGAGGCCTGGCTCGCCGTGGGCATGCGCTGCGGGGCGACGACGATGCTGCGCTGCTTGTTCGTCTGGAGCCCGAGAGCGAGGCTCTGCGCGAGGAACCGCTGGACGGCGAGTGTCGTGGCGGACGCCTTGGTCAGATCGCCCTGGAACGCCGTCGACAGTCGAGCGTCCGCGACGACCGCCGTCGTGCCGCCGCCGATGGGACGGGCGGCGGAGGGCGTGTACGACAGGCCACCGGTCTCCTGGAGGCTGTCGCTGCGCGCGATCACCTTGTCGGCGCCCGCGGAGGTGGCGACCTTGACGATCGACGGGTCCACGGCGCCGTTCACGGGCCAGGCGAAGTCGCTGCTCGGTGTCACATGCAGCACGGTCTTCACCGTGGTCACCGCGACGTCGGTGGCCTCGTCCAGGTGGCTGAGCGAGCCGGTGACGCTCGTGCCGTTGTGGGCGAGGGAGGCGAGGTCGGGATCGGCGAAGGGCAGCGCGACGACCTCCTGGTCCTCCACCGCTCGCTGAAGTCTCGCCAGCCACTGCTTGGCCACCGCCTGGTGGGTGCCCGGGGTAGTGGTGTCGCCCGCACCCTGCACGCGGTAGCTGCGGGTCATCGCGTCGACGGAGGCTAGCAGGTCCGGGTCGATCACCCAGGTGACGTCGAGGCCCTCGCCCAGCGACAGCATCTGGTCCAGCCGGCCGCCCGCCGAGATCTCCTCGGCGAGGTCGTCGTTGAGGAAGACCGGCGTCTGCTGAGCGTTCGACCCGGTCTCCGCCGTCATGTGGACGCTGGAGATCAGCGGCCACAGGAAGGTCGTCTTCGTCTTCGGGTCCGCTTCGTCGTCCTGCCAGGGCAGGAAGGTCCGCTGGACGCCGAGCATCCGGTCCCAGGGCTGCGCGGCCGTCTTGCCTGAGAGGGACACGGTGAACTGGTAGACCCCGGCATCGCCGAAGTCCAGTTCGTCGACCGGGACGGAGATGGAGAAGGGCTGGGCGACGCCCGGGGTCAGCTTCGCGAACTTCGCGACGTACTTGCCGCCGACCTCGGACCCCGTCTGGCCCTGGAGGGAGTCGCTGTCCGCGGTGACCTGGTCGATCGAGGAGCGGGTGGTGAGCTCGGGACCCACCCCCAGACCCACATGCGCGGCCGTGACGGCTTGCTTGCCGTTGTTGGTCACCGTCCCCGAGACGGTGACGGTGTCACCGTCCGTAGGCGCGCTGGGGCTGAGGGTGTCGACGGCGACGGAGACCGAGCCGGAGTCGTCGGCGGCCTGGGCCGGTGCTGCGGCGGGCAGCTGGCAGAGGCCGGCCAGGAGCGGCACCCCTGCCAGCAGGGCCCCGGTGCGCCGCAGCCAGCGGCGGGCAGGTGAGGGACCGGTCCCCTGGAAGTCTGCCGCCTCGGCCACGCGCTCGCCCGTCCCTCGTCGTCGTCAGTGGTCGTCGGAATGTGCGTCCACGCATGGTAACGATGCGCGCTGAGGGGAAGTGCCGCGGACTGGTCCACAAGATCGGGAGACAGCGCCGCGCTGTCCTGAATGTGCACGTATAAAGAGGAGTGCACCCGTGCGTCTCCGGAGCAGACCTTGTGCAGGTCCGGATGACGACTCTGTGCACGTTTAATGGAGGCGCTCCGGGCCGCCCGGGCCACGTACCCTCTTTTGTTGTGCCGAACGCCGACGAAACCCATCTCAGTGTCCTCAGCCAGGAGCATCGCAGCACGGTGGACGAACTGTTGCGATTCCCTCCCGTCGCTGCCGACCTCGCTCGCCGCTTCCAGGACGCCGGTTTCTCCCTGGCGCTGGTCGGAGGGCCGGTCCGGGACGCTCTGCTGGGCCGGCCGGACAACGATCTCGACTTCACGACCGACGCCCGCCCGCAGGATGTGCTGAAGATCCTCAAGAAGTGGGCGGACGCCGTGTGGGAGGTCGGCATCGCCTTCGGCACGGTCGGGGCACAGAAGGACGGCTACCAGGTAGAGGTGACCACCTACCGGTCCGAGGCCTACGACCGGACCTCCCGCAAGCCCGAGGTGTCGTACGGCGACTCCATCGAGCAGGACCTCGTCCGGCGGGACTTCACGGTCAACGCGATGGCCTTCGCCCTCGCGGAGAGGAAGTTCATCGATCCGTACGGCGGCCTCGAGGATCTCGTGGCACGTGTACTGCGCACGCCCGGCACCCCCGAGGAGTCCTTCTCCGACGATCCGCTGCGGATGATGCGGGCGGCTCGCTTCGCGGCTCAGCTCGATTTCGAGGTGGCCCCCGAGGTCGTGGCTGCCATGAAGGAGATGTCCGGGCGTATCGAGATCGTCTCGGCGGAGCGGGTCCGGGACGAGCTGAACAAGCTCATCCTGTCCGCGAACCCGCGCAAGGGCCTGGCCCTGCTCGTGGACACCGGTCTGGCCGAGTACGTGCTGCCCGAGCTGCCCGCCCTGCGTCTGGAGAGCGACGAGCACCACCGTCACAAGGACGTCTACGAGCACACGCTGATCGTCCTGGAACAGGCCATCGCACTGGAGAAGGAGGGGCCCGACCTCACTCTCCGCCTGGCCGCACTGCTCCACGACATCGGCAAACCGCGCACGCGCCGGTTCGAGAAGGACGGCCGGGTCTCCTTCCATCACCACGAGGTGGTGGGAGCGAAGATGACCAAGAAGCGGATGACGGCGCTCAAGTACTCCAACGAACTGGTGAAGGACGTCTCCCGGCTCGTCGAACTCCATCTGCGCTTCCACGGCTACGGCACCGGGGAATGGACGGACTCGGCGGTCCGCCGCTATGTGCGCGACGCGGGTCCACTGCTCGACCGGCTCCACAAGCTGACGCGTTCGGACTGCACGACCCGGAACAAGCGCAAGGCGGCCGCGCTGTCCCGTGCGTATGACGGGCTGGAGGAGCGGATCGCTCAGCTCCAGGAGCAGGAGGAGCTGGACTCGATCAGGCCCGACCTGGACGGCAACCAGATCATGGAGATCCTCGCCGTGGGCCCCGGCCCCGCGGTGGGCCGTGCGTACAAGCACATGCTGGAGCTTCGTCTGGAGAACGGGCCGATGGAGTACGACGAGGCGGTGGCCTCGCTCAAGGCCTGGTGGGCCGAGCAAGGCTGAGGTGGGACCAGGCCGTGAAACCGGGGCATGTTTCACGTGAAACATGCCCCGTGGACGTCGACCGGGCGGGCGGTGTTTCACGTGAAACATCGCCCCCTCATCGTTTCGTCGCCATCCTCCGTTCTTTTGCCATCGCCAGAGCTACTGCCCCGTAGATGACGGCGACAGCGATCACGAGGGTTGCCGAGCGGCCGTCCGGCGGCAGGATCAGCGCGGCTACGGCGGCGGCGCCCACGAAAGCGATGTTGAACAGCACGTCGTAGACGGAGAAGATCCGGCCCCGGAATCCGTCGTCGACGGAGGACTGCACGATCGTGTCCGTGGAGATCTTCGCGCCCTGGGTGACCAGGCCCAGGACGAACGCGGCGATGAGCATGGGAGCGGTGGCGAAGGGGAGTCCGAGGGCGGGCTCCAGTACCGAGGCGACGGCCGCGCACACGACGATCCAGCGCTCGGGACCGAGTCTCCCCGCGGCCCAGGGTGTGATGACGGCTGCGGCGAAGAAACCGGCGCCGGAGATCCCCAACGCGAGCCCCAGCAGAGCGAGTCCGTCACGGGGATCGGACGTCAGGGCGTACCGGCAGAGCATCAACACCATGACGAGCAGAGCGCCGTAGCAGAAGCGCATGAGCGACATCGCGCCGAGAGCCCGGGCGGCGGACCGACGCGAAGGTGCCGCCAGATGCCGCACCCCGGCGACCAGGTCACGGGCGGAGCCGGCCAGCGCTGTGCCGAGACGCGGCTGGATCAACTCGCGGTCGGGGCCCAGCAGTTCCGGTGGCATGCGCAGCGAGGCGAGGGCGCCGCACAGATAGAGCCCGGCGCCGAGCAGCACCACGGCCGCGTCGGAGTCGCCGACCAGGAGTCGCAGGGCGAAGGCGAGGCCGCCACCCGCGGTCGCGGCGAGCGTTCCAGCGGTCGGGGAAAGGGAGTTGGCGATCACCAGCCGCTCCTCGTCGACGACACGAGGCAGTGCCGCGGACAGGCCCGACAGGACGAAGCGGTTGACCGCGGTGACGCACAGGGCGGAAACGTAGAAGAGCCAGTCCGGGACGTCGCTCAGGATCAGGACGGCTGTCGCCGATGCCAGCAGGGCGCGCACGAGGTTGCCGTAGAGGAAGACCTGTCGGCGGCGCCAGCGGTCCAGCAGGACACCGGCGAAGGGGCCCACCAGGGAGTAGGGGAGCAGGAGGACCGCCATGGCGGAGGCGATCGCGGTGGCCGAGGTCTGCTTCTCGGGAGAGAAGACGACGTATGCGGCGAGAGCGATCTGGTAGACGCCGTCCGCGCCCTGGGAGAGCAGGCGCACGGTGAGCAGGCGTCGGAAGTCCCGGAAGCGGAGAAGGACACGCAGATCGCGGACGACGGGCATGGGGCACAGCCTCACATACGGCGAGGGTCCCCGGGCGATACCACCCGGGGACCCTCTGTAGCCCTGGCAGGAGCGTTTTGAGTGAGCCTTAGCGCTCGACTTCACCCTTGATGAACTTCTCGACGTTCGCGCGGGCCTCGTCGTCGAAGTACTGGACCGGCGGGGACTTCATGAAGTAGCTGGAGGCCGAGAGGATCGGGCCGCCGATGCCGCGGTCCTTGGCGATCTTCGCGGCGCGCAGGGCGTCGATGATGACACCGGCGGAGTTCGGGGAGTCCCAGACCTCGAGCTTGTACTCCAGGTTCAGCGGGACGTCACCGAAGGCGCGGCCCTCGAGGCGGACGTAGGCCCACTTGCGGTCGTCGAGCCAGGCCACGTAGTCGGACGGGCCGATGTGGACGTTCTTCGCGCCGAGGTCCCGGTCGGGGATCTGGGAGGTGACGGCCTGCGTCTTGGAGATCTTCTTGGACTCCAGGCGCTCGCGCTCGAGCATGTTCTTGAAGTCCATGTTGCCGCCGACGTTCAGCTGCATGGTGCGGTCCAGGACGACGCCGCGGTCCTCGAACAGCTTCGCCATGACGCGGTGCGTGATGGTGGCACCGACCTGGGACTTGATGTCGTCACCGACGATCGGGACGCCGGCCTCGGTGAACTTGTCCGCCCACTCCTTGGTGCCGGCGATGAAGACCGGGAGGGCGTTGACGAAGGCGACCTTGGCGTCGATGGCGCACTGGGCGTAGAACTTCGCCGCGTCCTCGGAACCGACGGGCAGGTAGCAGACGAGGACGTCGACCTGCTTGTCCTTGAGAACCTGGACGACGTCGACCGGGGCCTCTGCGGACTCCTCGATGGTCTCGCGGTAGTACTTGCCGAGGCCGTCGAGTGTGTGGCCGCGCTGGACGGTCACGCCGGTGTTCGGCACGTCGCAGATCTTGATGGTGTTGTTCTCGGAGGCGCCGATGGCGTCGGCGAGGTCGAGACCGACCTTCTTCGCGTCGACGTCGAACGCCGCGACGAACTCGACGTCACGGACGTGGTAGTCGCCGAACTGGACATGCATCAGCCCGGGGACCTTCGACGCCGGGTCGGCGTCCTTGTAGTACTCGACTCCCTGAACCAGCGACGCAGCGCAGTTGCCCACGCCGACGACGGCTACGCGAACCGAACCCATTCCGGGTGCTCCCTGTGTGTACGAGTGAGGTCCTGGCAGGGACCTCACGTGGCGGTGTCGCCGGGCGTATCCGGCCCGGGGTTGTCCCCGGGCCGGGGCAGGACGCCCGGCGCTCCCTCTGTGGTGTCGCGAGTGGTTTCTCCCTTGCCGGGGCCCTTGAGGTCCCGGCCGGCCCGCTCGCTTTCGATGAGCTCGTTCAGCCAGCGCACTTCGCGCTCCACGGACTCCATCCCGTGGCGCTGGAGCTCAAGCGTGTAGTCGTCGAGGCGCTCCCGGGTGCGTGCCAGCGAGGCACTCATCTTCTCCAGGCGCTCCTCCAGCCGGCTGCGCCGGCCTTCGAGGACTCGCATGCGGACGTCGCGTGAGGTCTGCCCGAAGAAGGCGAAACGAGCCGCGAAGTGCTCGTCCTCGTACGCGTCGGGACCCGTCTGCGAGAGCAGCTCCTCGAAGTGCTCCTTACCTTCCGCCGTCAACCGGTAGACGATCTTGGCGCGACGCCCTGCGAGTGGTGCCGCGAGGGCGTCCTCGGAGGTGTGCCCCGGTTCCTCGATCAACCAGCCGTTGGCGACCAGCGTCTTGAGGCAGGGGTAGAGCGTGCCGTAGCTGAAGGCCCGGAACACACCCAGTGACGTGTTGAGGCGTTTACGCAGCTCGTAGCCGTGCATCGGGGACTCACGGAGCAGGCCGAGCACGGCGAATTCGAGGATCCCGGAACGCCGGCTCATCGTCGCCTCCTCGTCACTGTCTCGCACCGATGTATCGACTCGATACATCAAGACGATAGAACGGCCTTCCGGCAGCGACAAGTGGGGGGACGGTGAACGGGATCACATCAATGATTCATGAGAACCAAGTTGCCTGATTTGGGGTGAACTTCGGGGCTCGGTGGGTTTTGACGGTGCGTAGTCTGTGCGGCATGCACACCACCGGGAAGCGAGTGACGCCTGGGGGGCGTCGCTGCCCCCGTGCAGTACGGATGAATGCGCGACCGACCGCATCCGTACTTCGGGGGGACCGGAAACCAGCCGCCGTTTCCAGGCGCGCAAGGGTGCGCCTGCCCGAGGAGTAGTCGTTCGATGAGCGAGCACCGTCGCAAACCGCCGCAGCCGCAGGGAGGCGGACGTGCCGCGGCCCGACGCGGCCAGTCCGGCTCGTCCTCCGGCCGCCGCGCGGCTCCGCGAGGCGCCACCGGGTCTCTTGCCGACTCCTATGGGACAAGCTCCCAGGAGTCGGCTGCTTACGGTCCGGGAGGCGAGGAACGTCCGTACGGCAGCCGCGCTGAGGCCCGCCGTGCGGCACAGAGAAGCACGAGCGGCGGTGGTCGCCGCAGAGGGGCGGAGCCGGTCCGCGGAACCCGGCGTGGAGCGCCCACCGGTCGGGGTCGCGCCTCCGACCCCGGCAGGAAGCGGTTCATCGACTATCCGCGCGCGGGCAAGTACGGCGTGGCGCGCTGGGTGCCGTCCTGGAAGCTGGTGACGGGGCTGTTCATCGGCTTCATCGGCGGCCTGGTCGCCGTCGCGGGCGTGGGCTACGCGCTCGTGTCCGTTCCGAACGTTGCCGAGACCGCGACGGCGCAGAACAACGTCTTCTACTGGTCCGACGACAGCGAGATGGTCTCCACCGGCGGTGAGACCAACCGCCAGATCATCAACCTCGCGCAGATCCCGAAGGCGATGCAGTACGCCGTCGTCTCGCAGGAGAACAAGACCTTCTACACCGACAGCGGTATTGATCCCAAGGGCATCGCGCGCGCCGTGTTCAACATGGTCAGGGGCGGCGAAACTCAGGGTGGTTCCACCATCACCCAGCAGTACGTCAAGAACGCGCTCCTGAACGACCAGTCCCAGACCGTCACGCGCAAATTCAAGGAGATCTTCATCTCCGTCAAGGTGGGAGCCACGGTCAACAAAGACCAGATCATGGCGGAGTACCTGAACTCCGCGTACTACGGACGCAACGCCTACGGCCTCCAGGCAGCCGCGCGCGCGTACTTCAACAAGGACGCCAAGGACCTGAACCCGGGCGAGTGCGCCTTTCTGGCCGCCACGTTGAAGGGCGCCACGTACTACGACCCGGCGGGTGCGACCTCCATCGACCCCGCGAACGCCACACCTGAGGCCAACCAAAAGAGGGCCCTCAGGCAGATGCAGGACACCTTGAACAAGATGGTCGAGTACGGCCATCTCAGCGCGGTAGACCGGGCCAAGTACACCTCGCTTCCCAAGGTGCAGAACCCCCGCTCCAACACGCAGCTCAAGGGTCAGATCGGTTACCTGGTCGACCTTGCCAAGGCCTATCTGGTCAATAACAAGATCATCACTGCCGACCAGCTTCAGCAGGGTGGCTACTCGATCTACACGACCTTCGACAAGAAGAAGGTCGGCGAGCTCGAAGCAGCGGTCAAGAAGGTCCGCAAGGAGAACATCGACCCCAAGAAGCGGCCGACGAAGGACACCTTCGTCCAGTTCGGCGGGGCGTCGGTCGAACCGTCCACCGGTGCGATCCGGGCCTGCTACGGCGGCGAGGACGCGACCAGCCACTTCACCAACAACTGTGACTCGACCGGTGCCCAGGTCGGTTCGACGTTCAAGACGTTCGTGCTCGCCGCGGCGATGAAGTGGGGCGTGCGCGACCCCGATCTCGGTGAGAGCCAGGCGCAGGACGAGCGCACGGTCGTCAACGCGAAGAGCCTGTTCAGCGGGAAGAACAACCTCAAGATCAAGAACTACGACGGTTCGATCTGGAAGAACGAGGAGGGCAAGGAGTGGCTCCAGGAGAACGACGGCAAGCAGTCCTACGGCTCTCCGCCCAAGTTCCAGATCGACCTTCGTGAGGCGATGCGGGAGTCGGTGAACTCCGCCTTCGTGCAGCTCGGCATGGATGTCGGCCTGGACAAGGTGAAGGAGGCGGCCACGGACGCGGGCCTCAAGGAGAACAGCCTGGCCGGCACCAAATTCCCGTCCTTCTCCATCGGTATCTCCGACCCCAGTGCGATCCGGATGGCTGGCGCGTACGCGACCTTCGCGGCGAGCGGCAAGCAGAACGAGCCGTACTCGGTCGAACGGGTCACGAGCAAGGACGGGGAGGTCTTCACCCACGAGGCGAAGCCCGAGCAGGCCTTCGAGAAGAAGGTCGCCGACAACGTCACCGACGTGCTCAAGACCGTGGTCGACAAGGGCACGGGTACCAACGCCAAGCTCACCGGTCGTGACGTGGCCGGCAAGACCGGTACCACCGACGGCAACAAGTCCGCCTGGTTCGTCGGGTACACCCCGCAGCTGTCCACGGCGATCACCATGTTCCGGCTGGACGACGACGAGACCAAGAAGAACCGCACGTTCCTGGAGATGTACGGCACGGGCGGCCAGGAGAAGATCCACGGTGCCTCGTTCCCGTCCGAGATCTGGCACGACTACATGGAGCAGGCGCTGAAGGGCGAGAAGGCGATCGACTTCCCGACGCCGGAGCCCATCGGTGAGATCGTCAATGAGGAACCGAGCCCGACGCCCACTCCGACGCCCACCGAGACCGAGACGGCCACTCCGACTCCGACCCCGACGCCCACCCCGTCGTTCATCACTCCGTCGCCGACGGCGAGCGAGACCTGCCGGTTCTTCAAGAACTGCGACGAGACGGGTGGTACGGACAACGGTGGTACCGACGGGGGTGTGACCTCGACACCCACGGCCACAGCGACGGATCAGAACGGAACCAACGGCAATGGCAACGGAGGCCTCTTCGGCGGATCGGGCGGTTAGCGCCGTATGACCCGTCGAGGGTGTTTCACGTGAAACATGGGCCGTCGTACCCACCAGGTGCGGCGGCCCTCGGCGTACACCTAGCCTCGTACGGCAGGATGTGCGGCATGCCCAGTGCTGAATCGACGCCAGCGAGCGTGCACGAGTCGGATCTAGTGCGTCCGACCAAGGACGACGAGGTCGCCAGGAGTGGCAGCGAGTTGATCGGTGGCCCTCTCGGGCGACGCGCTCTGCTGGGGACGTCCTGGTGGAACCCTGTCCGGGTCATCGCTCTCGTGGCCATCGGTGTGTTCGCGCTGGGCCTGGTCCAGAAGGCGCCCTGCTATGACGGCGGCTGGTTCTTCGGCGCCAGCTCCCAGTACACCCACGCGTGCTACTCGGACATCCCGCACCTGTACCAGGGGCGCGGGTTCGCCGACGGACTCGTCCCCTACTTCGACAAGCTCCCCGGCGACATGCAGTACCTCGAATACCCGGTGCTGACCGGTGTGTTCATGGAAGTCGCCGCCTGGCTGACGCCCGGCAGCGGCAGCATCCAGGACCAGGAGCAGTGGTACTGGATGGTCAACGCCGGGATGCTGATGGTCTGCGCGGCCGTCATCGTCGTCTGCGTGAGCCGGACGCACGCCCGTCGCCCCTGGGACGGTCTGCTGGTCGCTCTGGCGCCCGCCTTCGCGCTGACCGCCACCATTAACTGGGACCTGCTGGCGGTCGCTCTGACGGCCTCCGCGATGCTGATGTGGGCGCGGGGCCGCTCGCTCGCGTTCGGTGTCCTCCTGGGGCTGGCCACGGCCGCCAAGCTCTATCCCGTCTTCCTGCTCGGCCCACTGTTCGTGCTGTGCTGGCGGGCAGGTAAATGGCGGGACTTCGGCAAGGCCCTGGGCGGCGCCGTCGTCTCCTGGCTCGTGGTGAACCTGCCGGTGATGCTCTTCGCCTTCGACGGCTGGTCGAAGTTCTACACGTTCAGCCAGGAGCGGGGCGTGGACTTCGGCTCCTTCTGGCTGATCATGGCCCAGAACTCCAGCGACCCGCTGAGCACCGAGACCGTCAACACACTGGCCACCCTGCTGATGCTGCTGAGCTGCGCCGGTATCGCCGCGCTGGCTCTGACCGCCCCGCGCCGGCCTCGTTTCGCCCAGCTCGCCTTCCTGATCGTCGCCGCGTTCATCCTCACCAACAAGGTCTACTCGCCGCAGTACGTCCTGTGGCTGGTGCCGCTGGCCGTGCTGGCCCGGCCCAAGTGGCGGGACTTCCTGATCTGGCAGGCCTGCGAGGTGGCGTACTTCCTGGGCATCTGGATGTACCTCGCGTACACGACCAGCGGCAACGCCCACAAGGGCCTGCCGACCGACGGATACCACTGGGCCATCGGACTGCATCTGATGGGCACTGCGTACCTGTGCGCGATGGTCCTGCGCGACATCCTCATGCCGGAACGGGACGTGGTGCGGCGGGCCGGCGACGACGACCCCTCGGGCGGTGTCCTCGACGGCGCGGAGGACGTCTTCGTCCTCGGCGCCGCCGCCCGCCCGCCCCGGCACGCCGCGCACTTCGACGGACCGCAGGTGGAGTGGGGCAGCGATCCGGGGCCCACGGACCGTTCGCTCTGAGCGAACGCACCAGGATTTCCCACACGAAAGGCCGTACAGGGCAGTCCCTGTACGGCCTTTCGTGGTTCCTCCACGACGTCTCAGCGGTCGACGATGCGGTCGAACTGCGTGGTGGTGTGCCGCAGATGGGCCACCAGTTCCTCGCCGACCTTCGGCTCGGCGGCCTCGGACGGGACGAAGAGGATGGAGACCTGCATGTGCGGCGGCTCGGCGAACCACCGCTGCTTGCCGTCCCAGACGAACGGGGAAAGGTTCCGGTTGACCGTGGCCAGGCCGGCCCGGGCGACCCCCTTGGCGCGCGGCATGACGCCGTGCAGGGCCTTCGGGGCCTCCAGACCCACCCCGTGCGAGGTTCCGCCCGCCACGACGACCAGGAAGCCGTCGGAGGCCGCCTTCTGCTGGCGGTAGCCGAAGCGGTCCCCCTTGGAGACGCGGGTGACGTCCAGGACCGCGCCGCGGTACTCGGTGGAGTCGTGGTCCCCGAGCCACAGCCGGGTCCCGATGCGGGCGCGGAAGCGGGTCTGCGGGAACTGCTGCTGGAGCCGGGCCAGGTCCTCGGCCTTGAGGTGGCTGACGAACATGGTGTGCAGCGGCAGGCGGGCCGCGCGCAGCCGGTCCATCCAGCCGATGACCTCCTCGACGGCGTCCGAGCCGTCGGTGCGGTCGAGCGGCAGGTGGATCGCGAAGCCCTCGAGGCGGACGTTCTCTATGGCGGCGTGCAGCTGCGGCAGGTCCTGCTCGCTGATGCCGTGCCGCTTCATCGAGGACATCACCTCGATGACCACGCGGGCGCCCACCAGACCGTAGACGCCGTCGATCGACGACACCGAACGGATCACCCGGTCGGGCAGCGGCACGGGCTCCTCGCCCCGCCGGTACGGCGTCAGCACCAGCAGGTCGCCACCGAAGAAGTCCTTGATGCGTGCGGCCTCGTAGGTCGTGCCGACCGCGAGGATGTCCGAGCCCAGCCGGGTCGCCTCCTCCGCCAGCCGCTCGTGCCCGAAGCCGTAGCCGTTGCCCTTGCAGACCGGGACGAGCCCCGGGAACTGCTCCTGCACGTGCTTGTGGTGCGCACGCCAGCGCGCGGTGTCGACGTAGAGCGTGAGCGCCATGGCCGGACCCGGAACCTTTCTGGTGGCTGCGGTGTATCAGAGGTATGCGAGCTATTGAAGCGAAGAGCGCGACGTCAGCGGCGCGACATGTAGATGTCGAGGGCCTTGTGGAGCAGCTTGTTGAGCGGGAAGTCCCACTCGCCGAGGTACTCGGCTGCCTGGCCGCCCGTGCCCACCTTGAACTGGATCAGGCCGAAGAGGTGGTCGGTCTCGTCCAGCGAGTCGGAGATGCCCCGCAGGTCGTAGACGGTCGCGCCGAGCGCGTACGCGTCACGCAGCATCCGCCACTGCATCGCGTTCGAGGGCCGGACCTCACGGCCGATGTTGTCGGAGGCGCCGTAGGAGTACCAGACGTGGCCGCCGACGATCAGCATCGTCGCCGCCGACAGATTCACACCCTCGTGCCGGGCGAAGTACAGCCGCATCCGGTTGGGGTCCTCGGTGTTGAGGGCCGTCCACATGCGCTGGAAGTACGACAGCGGGCGGGGCCGGAAGTGGTCGCGGACCGCGGTGATCTCGTACAGCCGCTGCCATTCCTCTAGGTCCTGGTAGCCGCCCTGGACGACCTCGACGCCGGCCTTCTCGGCCTTCTTGATGTTGCGGCGCCACAGCTGGTTGAAGTTCTTGTGGACTTCTTCGAGAGAGCGGTTCGCGAGGGGCACCTGGTAGACGTAGCGCGGCTGCACGTCACCGAAGCCGGCTCCCCCGTCCTCGCCCTGCTGCCAGCCCATCCGGCGGAGCTTGTCGGCGACCTCGAAGGCGCGCGGCTCGATGAAGTCGGCCTCGATGTCCCGCAGCCGCTTCACGTCCGGGTTCTGGATGCCCGCCTTGATGGAGGTGGCCTCCCAGCGCCGGATGATCACCGGCGGGCCCATCTTCACGGAGAAGGCGCCCTGGTGCTTGAGATGGGCGAGCATCGGTTCCAGCCACTCGGTCAGATTCGGCGCGAACCAGTTGATGACCGGGCCCTCGGGGAGATAGGCGAGGTAGCGCTTGATCTTAGGCAGCTGACGGTAGAGGACGAGACCCGCGCCGACCAGCTCACCGGTGCGCTCGTCGAACCAGCCGAGGCTCTCGGAGCGCCACTCCGCCTTGACATCTGCCCAGGCCGGAACCTGCATGTGGCTCGCCGACGGCAGACTCTGGATGTATGCCAGATGCTGCTCGCGACTGATCGTCCTCAGGGTCAGGCTCATTCGGGGCGCTCCTCGGGCTGGTGTGTCCCCATGGGTACAGGGGCTCCGGCTCTCGCGCCGAAGCCTACTGCGCCTGGCGAGCGCCCCGACTGGGCGTTCGGAACCTGCACCCCGGCTCAAGGGCCGCCGAGGCGTTCCGTGGTGCTTTGGGTGGTGTGAGAGGGGACGGTGCCCGTGGCGTCAGTTGATGACCCCGCCGAAAAGGCCGCCGTGCGCCATGCCGAGGAAGAAGCCGACCGCGGCCGCGCCGAGACCGAGGATCAGTCCGAAGCGCTCCCGGGTCGTCTCCGAGATCCACTGGCCGTACGCGCCGGTGAGGATGCCCACCAGGCCGGTCCAGGAGCTGAGCAGGTGCAGGTTGTGGAACATCGCCGAGACGAAGGCCGTGATGCCCAGCACCAGGGTCACCGCGAGCAGGGTGTCCTGGAGGGGATGGGGCTTTCCGTCGGTCGCGAAAAGGCCTCCGGCGGTGTTGGGTCGCATTGCCTGTGCCATAGGGCACCTCCTGCGGAAGGCGGCGCATCGTAGCGCCATACACACCCGATGTGTACAGAGTGACGGTCCCGGAGGCCGGATTTCAACCGGAAGCCGGTGTGCGGGTAGTCTGTACCGTCTGCAAGGTGTCTGCCCATGTCACGACCGGGACTACCGCGAGGGAGCCCCGATTGTCAGTGGCGGCCGATACCGTTGCGTACGCATCACAACCCTCCTGCCACGGAACGACCGTGGCCGCTGAGTCCAAAGGAGGTGGGTTCCACATGCGTCACTACGAGGTGATGGTCATCCTCGACCCCGATCTGGAGGAGCGCGCTGTCGCCCCCCTGATCGAGAACTTCCTCTCCGTCGTCCGTGAGGGCAACGGCAAGGTGGAGAAGGTCGACACCTGGGGCCGTCGTCGGCTCTCGTACGAGATCAAGAAGAAGCCCGAGGGCATCTACTCGGTCATCGACCTGCAGGCCGAGCCTGCGGTCGTCAAGGAGCTCGACCGCCAGCTGAACCTGAACGAGTCGGTCCTCCGGACCAAGGTCCTCCGCCCCGAGACCCACTGAGCTCCCCAGCTCAGTTGATCCCGGGATTCGAGTAGCAGCAGTAACCAAGCAGCCAGAGCAAACCCGCCGAGAGGTTCCCCATGGCAGGCGAGACCGTCATCACGGTCGTCGGCAATCTTGTCGACGACCCCGAGCTGCGCTTCACCCCTTCCGGTGCGGCGGTCGCGAAGTTCCGTGTCGCGTCCACTCCCCGCACCTTCGACCGTCAGACCAATGAGTGGAAGGACGGCGAGAGCCTGTTCCTGACCTGCTCGGTCTGGCGTCAGGCGGCGGAGAACGTCGCCGAGTCGCTCCAGCGAGGCATGCGCGTCATCGTGCAGGGCCGGCTGAAGCAGCGGTCCTACGAGGACCGTGAGGGCGTCAAGCGCACGGTCTACGAGCTGGACGTCGAGGAAGTCGGCGCCAGCCTGCGCAGTGCCACGGCCAAGGTCACCAAGACGGCCGGCGGTGCCGGTCGTGGTGGCCAGGGCGGTTACGGCGGCGGTGGCGGTGGCGGCCAGGGTGGCGGCGGCTGGGGTGGAAACTCCGGCGGCGGTCAGCAGAGCGGCGGCGCTCCCGCCGACGACCCGTGGGCGACCGGCGCTCCCGCCGGTGGCAACCAGGGCGGCGGTGGCGGCGGCTGGGGTGGAAACTCCGGCGGCGGCGGTGGCGGCGGCTACTCGGACGAGCCCCCCTTCTAGGCCTCGGGCCGAGGGGTGGGTCGTACCCACACTTCTTGATCACACAGGAGAAACACCATGGCGAAGCCGCCTGTGCGCAAGCCTAAGAAGAAGGTCTGCGCTTTCTGCAAGGACAAGGTCACGTACGTGGACTACAAGGACACGAACATGCTGCGGAAGTTCATTTCCGACCGCGGCAAGATCCGTGCCCGCCGCGTGACCGGCAACTGCACGCAGCACCAGCGTGACGTCGCCACGGCCGTCAAGAACAGCCGTGAGATGGCGCTGCTGCCCTACACGTCCACCGCGCGATAAGGGAAGGGTGACCGACTCATGAAGATCATCCTCACCCACGAGGTCTCCGGCCTCGGTGCCGCGGGCGACGTCGTCGACGTCAAGGACGGTTACGCTCGCAACTACCTGATCCCGCGGAACTTCGCGATCCGTTGGACCAAGGGTGGCGAGAAGGACGTCGAGCAGATCCGTCGTGCTCGCAAGATCCACGAGATCCAGACCATCGAGCAGGCCAACCAGGTGAAGGCCCAGCTCGAGGGTGTCAAGGTCCGCCTGGCCGTCCGCTCCGGCGACGCCGGTCGTCTCTTCGGTTCCGTCACCCCGGCCGACATCGCTTCCGCGATCAAGGCTTCCGGTGGCCCCGAGGTCGACAAGCGCCGCATCGAGCTGGGCTCGCCGATCAAGACCCTGGGCGCCCACGAGACGTCCGTGCGTCTGCACCCCGAGGTTGCCGCCAAGGTCAACATCGAGGTCGTCGCGGCCTGATCGCCGCATCCGGCTTGAGCAGCTGCGTCTGGCTTGAGCAGTTGGGAAAGGGGCCGCACCTTCATTGGTGCGGCCCCTTTCCGCATGTTCGAGCCGATCGGGAAACGCATCGTGTTTCACGTGAAACGTGACGGCCGCGATGTTTCACGTGAAACGGTCAGCGGGTCGCGCCCGTGACGAGCCAGCGGCCTGAGCGGGTTCGCCACGAGAGCGTCAGCATGCGGACTGTCATCATCAGCGTCATCGCTGCCCACACGGCCGTGAGGCCCCCACCCAGTACGGGGACGAGCAGAGCGACGGGGGTGAAGACGGCCAGGGTGACCACCATGGCCCAGGCGAGATACGGCCCGTCGCCCGCACCCATCAACACGCCGTCGAGCACGAAGACCACACCGCAGATCGGCTGGGAGAGAGCCACGATCACCAGAGCGGGCAGGGCGGCGTCCTTGACCGTGGTGTCACCGGTGAACAGAGGCAGGAACAGGGGCCGGGCGAGCACGACCAGCACGCCCAGGACGACGCCTACGGCGATGCCCCACTCCACCATCCGACGGCAGGCCTGACGGGCGC
This sequence comes from Streptomyces sp. NPDC057253, assembly GCF_042669125.1. Lineage (NCBI taxonomy): Bacteria > Bacillati > Actinomycetota > Actinomycetes > Kitasatosporales > Streptomycetaceae > Streptomyces > Streptomyces sp. NPDC057253. The sequence continues at coordinate 25,636 of NZ_JBHUXV010000027.1, forward strand.
CGTTGGTGTCACCGGCGCCCAGATAGCGGCCGATGATGGCCTGCCCGGCAATGGCGATGGCGTCGAGGGCAAAGGCGAGCAGGCTCCACAAGGACAGGATGATCTGGTGGGCGGCGATGTCGGCGTCACCCAGGCGGGCCGCCACGGCTGTGGCGATCATCAGGATCGCTCTCAGGGAAAGCGTGCGAACCAGCAGAGGGACGCCGGCCTGTGCGGAGGCCCGGATCCCGGCGGCGTCGGGACGCAGGGAGGCTCCGTGTCTGCGAGCTCCGCGGACGACGACCACGAGATAGGCGGCCGCCATGCCGCACTGGGCGATGACCGTGCCCCAGGCGGAACCCGCGATGCCGAGATCGGCGCCGTAGACGAGGCCCACGTTCAGGGCAGCGTTGGCGACGAAGCCCGCGACGGCCACATAGAGAGGGGTCTTGGTGTCCTGCAGTCCCCGGAGTACTCCGGTCGAGGCGAGCACCACCAGCATGGCGGGGATGCCGAGTGCCGAGATACGCAGATAGGTGATGGCGTACGGGGCCGCGGTGTCGGACGCGCCGAAGAGTTCCACGATCGACGGTGCGGTGGGAAGGACGACCGCGATGACAGCGGCACCGAGCAACAGGGCGAGCCAAATGCCGTCCATGCCCTGGCGGATGGCGGCCTGGAGGTCCCCCGCTCCAACTCGCCGGGCGACGGCGGCCGTGGTGGCGTACGCGAGGAAGACGAAGACGCTGACGGCGGTCGTGAGGAGAGCCGAGGCGATGCCCAGACCGGCGAGTTGCGCGGTCCCCAGATGGCCGACGATCGCACTGTCGGCCATCACGAAGAGGGGTTCGGCGACGAGTGCGCCGAAGGCCGGAACGGCGAGTGCGACGATCTCGCGGTCATGCTGTCGCCGGGTGGCCTTGGGGGTCGCGGACGCCTGTGTCATGTGCATCAATCTAATCGTCCACAGGTAAGAGATGCAATCCAAGTTGGACCCTTACTCGTGTTCGTGCGGTGTGCTCTCTTGTGAACAGTTCGAACTGATCTTGAGCCGACCGGGGAAGTTTTTCTTCTGCACAGCCGGTGGACGGTGAATGTGCAGGTCAGAGGGGCTCTTCAGCGAGAGGGCGGAGCTTGTTCACAGGCCTGTCCACCGGGTCGTGCACAGGTTTTGCGGAGTTCTCCACAGCATCCGGGCCGTCGTCCACATGGCCTGTGGATAACCAGATTGGCTGACGGTGCCCGCGGGCCTACGGTAGTCCGGCGCCCGCTCCGTCCGTCGGCCTGGAAATCATCACAAACCCGACGCGCCAGAACCGGAGTTGGGCGTCTCATTTGTCAGTGCCGTGCCGTAGAAATGAGAAGCACGGCGAGGGTCCGCTCGGCGGACGGGAGGAGGTGGCTCGGTGAGTATTTCCGAGCCCTTGGACGACCCGTGGGCCGACAGCGGGCCCAGTGATCGTCTGCCGTCCTCGCGCCGCCGTGGCGACGGGGGCCGGGGGCGCGACGAGCAGCACGACCGCGGCAGGGACAGCGAGTGGGACGGCGGAGGCACGGCCTTCGAGCGGGTCCCGCCCCAGGACCTGGACGCCGAACAGTCCGTGCTTGGCGGCATGCTGCTGTCCAAGGACGCCATCGCGGACGTCGTGGAGGTCATCAAGGGCCATGACTTCTACAAGCCGGCTCACGAGACGATCTTCCAGTCGATCCTGGACGTCTACGCCAGGGGTGAGCCGGCCGACCCCATCACGATCGCCGCCGAGCTCACCAAGCGCGGTGAGATCAACAAGGTGGGGGGCGCATCGTATCTGCACACCCTCGTCCAGACCGTCCCGACGGCGGCCAACGCCGAGTACTACGCCGAGATCGTCCATGAGCGCGCTGTCCTGCGCCGCCTGGTCGAGGCCGGTACCCGCATCACCCAGATGGGATACGCGGCCGACGACGACGTCGACGAGATCGTCAACCGGGCCCAGGCGGAGATCTACGCGGTCACCGAGCAGCGCACCAGCGAGGACTACCTGCCCCTCGGCGACATCATGGAGGGCGCGCTCGACGAGATCGAGGCGATCGGCTCGCGCAGTGGAGAGATGACCGGTGTGCCCACCGGGTTCACGGACCTCGACTCGCTCACCAACGGCCTGCACCCGGGCCAGATGATCGTCATTGCGGCCCGTCCCGCCATGGGAAAGTCCACCCTGGCCCTGGACTTCGCCCGTGCGGCCTCCATCAAGAACAACCTGGCCAGCGTCATCTTCTCCCTCGAAATGGGGCGCAACGAGATCGCGATGCGGCTGCTGTCGGCCGAGGCGAGAGTGGCCCTGCACCACATGCGTTCGGGCACCATGACGGACGAGGACTGGACGCGTCTGGCCCGCCGGATGCCCGAGGTGTCCTCCGCGCCGCTCTACATCGACGACTCCCCGAACCTGTCGATGATGGAGATCCGGGCGAAGTGCCGGCGACTGAAGCAGCGCAATGACATCAAGCTTGTGATCATCGACTACCTCCAGCTGATGCAGGCCGGTGGCTCCAAGCGTCAGGAGAGCCGTCAGCAGGAGGTCTCGGACATGTCCCGTAACCTCAAGCTCCTGGCCAAGGAGCTGGAGGTCCCGGTGATCGCGCTCTCCCAGCTCAACCGTGGTCCCGAGCAGCGCACGGACAAGAAGCCGATGGTGTCCGACCTGCGTGAGTCCGGTTCCATCGAGCAGGACGCCGACATGGTGATCCTGCTGCACCGCGAGGACGCCTACGAGAAGGAGTCACCGCGCGCGGGCGAGGCGGACATCATCGTCGGCAAGCACCGTAACGGCCCGACGGCGACGATCACGGTCGCCTTCCAGGGCCACTACTCCCGCTTCGTGGACATGGCACAGACCTGACGGGCCGGGGAGGGAGATCGAGGCCCGTACGCCCCGGGCTTAAGAAGTCGACGGCAAAGCCCCCGGCGGGATGGACTGGGGGCATGACGTCATCACAGGCAGAGCTGCTCCCCGGCACGCGCAGGGCGCTGCTGCATCGGATCGCCGTGGCCCAGGCCGAGGGGCGGGCGCCGTCGCTGGTCGCGGCGGTCGTACGGGGCGGACAGACCGTGTGGCACGGGTCGCGTACCTCGGTGGACGGGCACGGCCCGGACGAGAACGTGCAGTACCGCATCGGGTCGATCACGAAGACCTTCACCGCCGTCCTCGTCCTGCGGCTGCGTGACGAGGGTCTGCTGGACCTCGGTGACCCGCTCGAGAAGCACCTGCCCGGCACAGGGGCGGGGGAGGCCACGGTCGCCGAACTGCTCGCCCACACCGGTGGACTGGCGGCGGAGTCTCCCGCGCCCTGGTGGGAACGCACCTCCGGCTCGCTGCGTCCGGAACTCGCCGATGTGCTGGGCGAGCAGCCCTTCCTGCATCCGGTGGGGCGCCGCTTCCACTATTCGAACCCCGGCTACACCCTGCTGGGGGCGCTGGTCGAGAAGCTCCGCGGGGCTCCCTGGGAGGAGGTCCTCCGCCGTGAAGTGCTCGTGCCGCTGGGACTCCACCGCACGAGCGCCCGCCGCGAGGCGCCGTATGCCGGCGGGTGGGCCGTGCATCCCTGGGCCGATGTGATGCTGCCGGAGCCCTCCGAGGATCTCGGGCTCATGGCTCCCGCGGGTCAACTCTGGTCCACCACAGCCGACCTGGCCCGCTTCGCGGTCTTCCTGGCGGGCGGCGACGACCGGGTGCTGAGCGCGGAGACCGTGCGGGAGATGCGCACGCCCGCGGCTCCGGCGGGGACCGGGGATCTCGCCGACGGCGCCGCGTACGGGCTCGGGCTGCAGATCCAGCACCGTGCGGACCGGTTGCTGGTGGGACATTCGGGCTCGCTGCCGGGCTTCCTGGCGAACCTGACGATCGGGGTGGAGGACGATGTCGCCGCGGTCGTGCTCGCCAACTGCACCTCCGGCCCGCTGGTGTCCGCGATCGGTGCCGACCTCGTACGGATCGTCGCCGAGGCAGAGCCCAGGATCCCCGAGCCCTGGCGTCCGATGCGCGAAGCCGACTCGCCCGCACTGGAGTTGGCGGGACAGTGGTACTGGGGGACGCACGGATTCGCCCTACGGCTGACGGCGGACGGACTCGCTTCGCTGGAGCCCTTGTCGGGTTCCGGCCGTCGCTCGCGGTTCCGGGCCGACGACGACGGCACCTGGACGGGACTGGAGGGCTACTTCCAGGGGGAGCTCCTGAAGGCCGTACGACGGCCTGACGGGACCGTGGACCACCTGGACCTCGGCTCGTTCGTGTTCACCCGGCAGCCGTACGACGAGGAGGCTTCCGTGCCGGGGGGAGTGGACCCGCAGGGGTGGCGGGGCATCGGTTAGTCGCCCCGGGGTTCAGAGGGCGAGCTTGAACCCCACGTGCGAGGCCGTGAAGCCGAGCCGTTCGTAGAAGCGGTGGGCGTCCGTGCGGGTGTTGTCGGACGTCAACTGCACCAGTTGGCAGTGGTGCTGCCGGGATTCCTCGATCGCCCATTCGATGAGCCGGGTCCCCAGCCCACTGCCGCGTTCGTCGGCGTGGACGCGTACGCCCTCGATGATCGACCTGGTGGCACCGCGCCGGGACAGTCCCGGGACGACCGTGAGCTGAAGCGTGCCGACCACGCGGGTCTCTCGCACGGCGACGACCAGATGCTGGTTCGGGTCGGCAGCGAGGCGCTCCAGTGCGGCCAGGTAGGGGGTCAGGTCGTCCGGTGACTCGCGCTCGGCGCCGAGCGGGTCGTCGGCGAGCATCGCCACGACGGCGGGGATGTCGTCCGCCCTGGCGGGCCTGATGTGGAGATCTCCCATGAGCGCACCCTATGTGGCCGCCTGAGCAGGAGCGGAGCAGGGGCAGTAGTCAGCGTTTGCATATATAGCGCGTCTGCAATTATTGTGTTTGAGCGCAACATGCTCCTGCAATCGTCTGGGAAGGTGTCACTCCCCATGCCGCTCGCGCTTCTGGCTCTCGCGATCGGGGCCTTCGGAATCGGCACGACCGAGTTCGTGATCATGGGCCTGCTGCCCCAGGTCGCGGACGACTTCGGGGTCTCCATCCCCACCGCCGGGTTCCTGGTCACCGGCTACGCGCTCGGCGTCATGCTCGGCGCCCCGCTGATGACCGCGCTGGGCACCAGGATCTCCCGCAAGCGGATGCTGATGCTGCTGATGGGGCTGTTCATCGCCGGCAACCTGCTCTCCGCCCTCGCCCCCGCCTTCAGCGTGATGCTGATCGGCCGTGTTATCGCCTCCCTCGCCCACGGAGCCTTCTTCGGCATCGGCTCGGTCGTCGCCGCCGACCTCGTCGCCCCGGACAAGAAGGCCGGAGCCATCTCGATGATGTTCACCGGCCTGACCGTCGCCAATGTCGTCGGCGTTCCGCTGGGCACGCTGATCGGCCAGACCGCCGGCTGGCGTCTCACCTTCACGATCGTCGCGGCCCTCGGCGTGGTCGGCCTCCTGGGCATCGTCAGGCTCGTCCCCGAGATGCCCCGGCCCAAGGGCGTACGCCTGCGCCACGAACTGGCCGCCTTCAAGAACGCCCAGGTCCTGCTAGCCATGGCGATGACCGTCCTCGGCTTCGGCGGTGTCTTCGCCGCCATCACCTACATCGCGCCGATGATGACCCACGTGGCCGGATTCGCCGACGGCTCGGTCACCTGGCTGCTGGTTCTCTTCGGACTCGGCATGGTCGGCGGCAACCTCGTCGGCGGCCGGTACGCCGACCGCGCGCTCATGCCCCTGCTGTACGTCTCGCTGGGCGCCCTGGCCGTCGTGCTCGCGCTCTTCACGCTCACCGCGCACCACAAGGTCCTGGCCGGCGTCACCATCGCGCTCATCGGTGCCCTCGGCTTCGCCGCCGTGCCCCCGTTGCAGAAGAGGGTGCTCGACCAGGCGCACGAGGCCCCCACACTCGCCTCGGCCGTCAACATCGGTGCCTTCAACCTCGGTAACGCCCTCTCCGCCTGGCTCGGCGGGCTGGTCATCGCGGCCGGGTTCGGCTACACCGCCCCCAACTGGGTGGGCGCCGCCCTCGCTACGGCAGCCGTGCTGCTCGCGTTCCTCTCGGCCGCGCTGGAGCGCAGGGAGAGTGCTCCCAGCCCTGTGGTGGCCGGTTCGGCGCCCGCTGGACAGCACACTGGCGTGCACAACTGAGCTGACCGCCAGGACTACGACGACGGCGCCGATTCCCTGTCTCAGGGGACCGGCGCCGTCCTAGCTCTGGACTCAGACCGCCGCCACCGTCAGCGGGGCGAACCGCCGGCTCCAGTCGCCCGGCAACTCCGAGGTTCCGTACGTCATCACCGCGTTGAAGGCGACCGGAGCCAGACCCCGCTCCTTGGCCCACGCCCGCAGCTCTTCGTGCCGTACGTCGATGTCGGTGCGCAGGGGACGATCGGTGCCGCCGGCCAGGGACGTGAGGAGCGCCTGAGCTGTGCCGGTGTCACGGGCGACCAGCGGCCCCACGACATGGGTGTCCATATTGGGCCAGGCGGCCGCGTATCCGATGATCCGGCCGTTCTCCTCGGCGACCTTCAACTGGTCGGCGAAGGCGGGCAGCCGGGTGATGAGATGCGTGCGATCGGTGCCGAGCACTTCCTCGTCGAGCCGGAGGATGGCGGCGAGATCCTCGGCGGTGGCCGCCCGGGTGCTCACCGTGGGCGCCGGGCCGCCCGGTGTGAAGTGCCCCCGCAGCATCTCCGCCCGACCGACGACCTTGAAGCCCAACTCCTCGTAGAGCGGACGCCCATAAGGCGTCGCGTGCAGGGTCAGCGGGGTGGTGCCCATCAAGGAGAGGACGTGTTGCATGAGCCGACGTCCGACGCCCTGTCGTTCATGCCGTTCGGCGACCAGCACCATCCCGATCGCCCCCAGGTCGGGTTGGCCGTACGGGCCGTATTCCGTGACCACGCACGCGGTGACGAGACCTCCCTCGGGATCGTCGATGCCATAACCCTTTCCGGCTGCGAGGAGGAAGCCCCACTTGCGTTCCTCGCGCGGCCACCCCCGGTCCTGGGACAAGTCGGCGCAGGCGGTGAGATCGCGGAGCGTCAGACGGCGGATGGGCAGAGCGGCGAGAGAAGGAGTCGGCACGCAGGTCAGGCTGTCCGACGGGCACACTCGGCGTCCACCTGTTTCCGGAGGCACGTACGAGCTTTTGGCCATGTCGTAGTCAAGTGCACAGCAGGCGAACAGATGCCGGGTGTTTCACGTGAAACATCGAAGAACGGCGACCATCCGGCGATCAACCGCGAGTCCATCGAACGATCAACCGCGAGTGGCTCTGACGTCTCACCGTACTCATGTGCCACCACCTCGGGGCAGCGTGAATGTGCCACTAGCCTCGACGGTGTGGCGAGACTTCATCTTTTCGACCTTGACGGCACATTGCTGCACGGGACCACGGCACCCGTGGAGATCTCACGGCAGCTCGGACTCGAAGCCGAGGCAGTGGCGCTCGACCAGGCGATCGGGGCCGGGCTCATCGGCCCGCCCGAGTACGCGCAGCAGGTGTACGCGCTGTGGGCGGCGCTGACCGAAGCACACGTCGTCGCTGCCTTCGAAAGCGCCCCATGGCTGGCGCGCATCCGTGACGTCTGGGCGGAAATCAGGGGGCAGGGCGACTACTGCGCGGTGATCTCGCTCTCCCCGTCCTTCTTCGTGGAGCGGCTCACCGGCTGGGGAGCCCATGCCGCACACGGCTCCCGCTTTCCGGCCGTTCCTTTCGTCGAACCCGTCGACCCGGACGGAGTGCTCAGCGCCGCAGCCAAGGTCCTCATCGCCGACCGGTTGTGCGCAGAGTTCGGTGTGACGCGGGCGGACTGTATCGCGTACGGCGACTCGTCCTCCGACAAGGACCTGTTCGGTGTGGTGCCGGTCTCCGTGGCCGTCAATGCCGACCACCATCTGGCCGAGCTCTCGACCCACTCCTACACCGGTACAGATCTGTGGGAAGCCTATGAACTGGTGCGCATGACACGGTAATTGCGGCAATTCATGGTTCGCCCCCACGAACACCCCGCGATCAATTCGGGGATGAGGAGGGGGGACTTGTGTGCGAACCGAGGACCGGTAGGGTCGACTCCGGTTCTTGTCCGTACAGGGGTTCCGTACAGGGGTGCGACATCTCTGCGCGGACGGGAGCAGGGCAATGCAGCCTAACGGGACGGAGAGATCGAAGACCCGCATTTGTCGTTATGAGGCCACGCATCTGTACGCGGTGGGACGCTGCGGTGAGAGTACTGCGGCCAATGTCACGCTCCCGCCCGCTTGTCCGTACGGACTGCGAATGCGGGGGAAATGAGGCTGCGTCGGCCGTGATGCCGAGCGGGAACCAAGCCGTCTGCGGGGGAAAGCAGGCATCTTCCGATCCAGGAAGTGCGCAGACCGACCGAAAGATGTTCGAGGCGAGGCACACCATGGACGCTCCGACCGCCATGTCGGGCGACAACGGCACTTCCGAGGGCAGCAGCGGCACTTCCGAGGGCGGAAGCGGCTGGTTCATTCCACACCAGGAACCGGAGGCCGAGCCCGGTCCGGCGCCCCGGCACCCGATCTCACCGGGCGCGGCGGACAGCGACCAGGTGGACGAGACATCCGGCGGGGGGACACCGGCGAGGTTCGGCGAGACGCGAGCACCGGCGCGGGCCTTAGAGGCTCGGATGCACCAGCCCACCTTCCCGCACTACGCCCATCTGCCCCAGAGCGATCAGCCGCCGTCCCCGGACGCCGTTCTCGTCCGCCGGACCATGGCCGGGATCGCCGACGTGGCCGACAAGGTCACCTCGTACTTCTACGCCCTGCTCTTCGTACGCCACCCCGAGCTGCGCCCGTTGTTCCCCGCCGCCATGGACACCCAGCGGGACCGCCTGCTCAAGGCGCTGCTGACCGCCGCCGAGCACATCGACAACACCCCGGTGCTGGTCGACTACCTCCAGAACCTGGGCCGGGGCCACCGCAAGTACGGCACCCGCCCCGAGCACTACCCGGCCGTCGGCGAATGCCTCATCGGCGCGCTGAGCAAGTACAGCCCCGGTGTCTGGAACGCGGAGACGGAAGCGGCCTGGGTACGGACGTACACGACGATCTCGCAGGTGATGATCGACGCGGCGGCCGCGGACGAGCTGCGCGCCCCGGCCTGGTGGTTCGCGGAGATCGTCTCGCACGACCTCAGGACCTCGGACGTCGCCGTCGTCACCGTCCGTCCGGATCAGCCCTATCTCTTCCTCGCCGGCCAGTACACGAGCCTGGAGACACCGTGGTGGCCACGCGTATGGCGGCACTACTCCTTCGCCTCGGCGCCCCGCTCCGACGGCCTGCTGTCCTTCCACGTGAAGGCAGTCCCCGCGGGCTGGGTCTCAGGCGCTCTGGTGCACCGGGCCCGGCCCGGTGACATCATCCGGCTCGGTCCGCCGACCGGATCGATGACCGTGGACCACACCACCGACAGCGGACTGCTGTGCCTCGGCGGCGGCACCGGCATAGCCCCGATCAAGGCGCTGGTCGAGGACGTGGCCGAACACGGCGCCAGGCGGTCGGTCGACGTGTTCTACGGCGCCCGCACCGACCGCGACCTCTACGACATCGACACGATGCTCAGGCTCCAGCAGTCCCACCCCTGGCTGTCGGTCCGCGCGATAGTCGACCATCAGGCCCATCTCCAGTTCCCGGACGCCGTCCGCGAGTACGGACCCTGGCACGAGCACGACGCCTACCTCTCGGGACCGCCCGGGATGATCCGCAGCGGTGTGGACACGCTCAGGTCCCTCGGGATCCCGCCCGAACGCATACGCCATGACTCCGTGGAGGAACTCGTCCTGGCGCAGTGATCCGGAAGGGGTCAGCCCAGGTCCGGTGCGTGCATGGCCCGTACGCCCTCGATGTTGCCGTCCAGATAGTGGCGCAGGGAGAGCGGGACGAGATGCACGGAGGCGATGCCGACTCGGGTGAACGGCACCCGGACGATCTCGTACTCCCCGATGGGTTCGTCCACTTCGGGCCCGTGGCGCAGGGAAGGGTCCATCGACTCCAGGTGGCAGACGAAGAAGTGCTGCACCTTCACGCCGGTCGCACTGCCGCCCTCGCCGATGTGCTCGACGGTGTCCACGAAGCAGGGGACCACGTCGGTGACCTTGGCGCCGAGTTCCTCGTACACCTCGCGGTGCAGGGCGTCGACGACGGTCGTGTCTGTGGGCTCGACCCCACCGCCGGGAGTCAGCCAGTAGGGATCCATGCCGGGCTTGGTGCGCTTGATCAGGATCAGGTCGTCACCATCGAGCAGGACGGCACGTGCGGTGCGCTTGACCACGGGTCGGACGGTCATGGGGGGAATGTGGCCCGGATGGTTCCACGTGAAACATCGCGAGCTGTGACCGGCCGGGCTCGCTGGGTGAACGGCACGAAATCGCTGGTCAGCACCAGTCGGCAGCGGCTCGGAGCAGCCATTCGTGCGCCCGCGCGATATGCGGCATGGCCAGGGTCCCGGTGCGCACCACCAGGAAGTAGGTCCGCAGCGGTGGCACGGGGGGCTCATGCAGCGCGACGACGTCACCGCGCTCCAGGGCCGGCGCGCACAGATAGCGCGGCAGTACCGCGAGCCCGGCGCCCGCGATCGCGCAGGCGAGCACCGCGCGCAGGTCGGGCACGACCACGGTGCCCGGGGCGGCCGGGCGGGAGTCGAAGACGGAGGCCCAGTAGCGCGAGACGAAGGGGAGCGACTCGTGCACCTCGATCACGGGGATGTTCTCGAAGGCGGGTGCCTGTTTGGCGGCGGGAACGCCCTCCACTGCCTCCCCTGAGTCGACCTGACCGGCCCAGCCCGGGGCGGCGACCAGGACGTGCTCCTCGTCGCAGAGCGTGCTGGCGGTGAGCAGCGCGCCTCGCGGACGGGCCGTGCAGATGGCCAGATCGTGATGCCCGGCGGCAAGACCCTCCAGGGTCTCCTCGGCGTTGCCGAAGGATGCCCGCAGGGCGAAGCCCTGGCCGTCCTCGCCGGTCAGCTCCGTGAGCGCGGGCAGCGCGCGCTCGGCGGTGAACTCGGGAGGGCCCGCGAGATGCAGGGTGCGCAGGGAGGACTCGTCGTCGAGGCCGGTCTCGGTGATCTCCACCAGGGCGTCGAGATGCGGGGCGGCCTTGTGGGCGAGTTCGTCGCCGATGGTCGTCGGAGTCACGCCGCGGGCCTGCCGTAAGAACAGGGGACGGCCCAACTGCCGCTCCAGGGTGCGGATCTGCGAGGTGACGGCCGGCTGGGACAGTCCCAGCAGTGCGGCGGCGCGGGTGAAGGAACCGGCCCGGTGCACCGTCACAAAGGTGCGCAGCAAGGCCAGATCCATGGTGACGCCCTCCTCTTCCCTGCCCTTCTCCCGGCCTTGAGGCAGGGCCCAACTATAAATATGTCGATAGGTCTCTGTCGCTACTGTGATTGGACACTGACAGAGAGTCAACTAGCCTTGGTCGCGCGGTTCTTCGCGCGCGGAACCGGGGCGGTCCGAGCCACGAGGGGGGAGGCTCGGACCGTCCGTCGGACGTAGTCGGACATGGGCGGACGTCCGCGGGGAAGGCGTCGAAACCGTCAGTCGGCCGACTCGTCCAGCGCCCGCAGCACATCCGCCACCACGTCCTCGGGATCCTCGGCCCCGACCGAGAAGCGGATGAAGCCCTCCGCCACGTCGTCCCCGCCCCAGCGCCGACGCCGTTCGGCGGTGGAGCGCACCCCGCCGAAGCTCGTCGCGTCGTCGACGAGCCGCAGCGCGTCCAGGAAACGGTCGGCACGCGCGCGCGTGGGCAGCGTGAAGGACACCACGCACCCATAGCGGCGCATCTGCTGCGAAGCGATCTTGTGCGAGGGATCGTCGGGCAGCCCCGGGTAGCGCAGTCCCGTCACCTCGGCCCGCTCCCGCAGTGCCCGGGCGAGCACGAGCGCGCTCGCGTTCTGCCGGTCGACCCGCATCTGGAGCGTGGCGATCGACCGGTGCGCGAGCCAGGCCTCCATCGGCCCCGCGATCGCCCCGACGATCTTCCGCCAGCGGCGTACGGCGTCCATGGCCTCGCCCACGCGGCCGGTGACGTACCCAAGGAGGACGTCTCCGTGCCCCGTGAGCTGCTTGGTACCGCTGGCGACCGAGAAGTCCGCACCGAGCTCCAGCGGGCGCTGTCCGAGCGGTGTCGCGAGTGTGTTGTCGACGGCGACAAGGGCCCCACGCGCGTGTGCCGCCTCGACGAGCCGCCGGATGTCGCACACGTCGAGTCCGGGATTGGAAGGGCTCTCGATCCACAGCAGCCGCGCGCCGTCGAGGACGTCCAGCTGGGCGTCGCCTCCGGTCGCGGCGGTGCGCACCTCGATGCCGTAGGCCTCCAGCTGGGCGCGGATCAGCGGCAGCACCTGGTAGCCGTCGCTGGGCAGGACGACCGTGTCCCCGGCGCGCAGCTGCGAGAAGAGCACGGCGGAGATGGCGGCCATGCCCGAGGCGAAGACCAGCGTCTCCACACCGGACCGCCCGGGGGCCTCCAGCTCGCCGATGGCGCGCTCCAGCAGGCTCCAGCTCGGGTTGGTGTCGCGGCCGTAGGTGTACGGGCCGTCGACCTCCCCCGGCAGGTGGAAGTGGGCGGCGAAAGCCGGACCGGGCAGGGTCGGTTCGTTCTTGACCGCCTCGGGCAGTCCGGCACGCACCGCGCGCGTGCCCTCTCCCCTGTCCGGGGCCCTGTCGCTCATGCCACCCGTCCTTCCGTCCGCTCGCGCACCTCGGCGAGCAGACCCTCGCTCGCCGCCTCCACCATCTCAAGGCACTCCTCGAAGCCGTCCAGGCCCCCGTAGTACGGGTCCGGGACGTCGAGGTCGTCGCCCGCGGCGGGGTCGTACGAGCGCAGCAGCCGCACCTTCGCGGCGTCCTCCGGGGTGGGGGCCAGGAGCCGCAGGGTCTTGAGGTGGCCGGCGTCGAGGGCGACGACGAGGTCGAGGCGGGAGAACCAGGACGACCGGAACTGGCGGGCCGTGTGGGCGCCGTCGTATCCGTGCTCCTCGAGGACGGAGACGGTGCGCGGGTCGGCGCCGTCGCCCTCGTGCCAGCCGCCGGTTCCGGCGCTGTCGACCTCGACCAGGCCGTCCAGGCCGGCCTCCGCCACGCGCGCGCGGAAGACCGACTCCGCCATCGGGGAACGGCAGATGTTGCCCGTGCAGACGAAACAGACGCGGTAGGTCATGCCTCCTCAGTCCTCGTCGGGCAGGACGATGTGCAGGGCCCAGGAGACGATCGAGATGATCAGGCCGCCCAGGACGGCGGTCCAGAAGCCCTCGACGTGGAAGCTCAGGTCGAGCTTGTCGGCGAGCCACGAGGTCAGCAGCAGCATCAGTGCGTTGACGATCAGGGTGAACAGGCCGAGCGTGAGGATGAACAGCGGGAAGGTGAGCAGCTTCACGATCGGCTTGACCAGGAAGTTCACCAGGCCGAAGACCAAGGCGACGAGGATCAGCGTCCAGACCTTCTTGCCCGTGCTGTCACCGGTCAGGGTGATCTTGTCGAGCAGCCAGACGGCGACCGCCAGAGCACCCGCGTTGGCGATCGTCTTGACTAGGAAATTCTTCATGTGTCTGATCGTGGCAGACGAGATCGAGTACGGCACTGACGAGGGTGGATTAAGGCGATGAAGGCATTCCGGTTGGATGAGCTGGAGGCGGAGCGCGCCGCCAACGACGGCGCCTACCTCCAGTTTCTGCGTGAGCGGAACATGTCGGTCGGCCTGTACGCACTCGACGCCGGTGCGCAGGACCCGCAGCAGCCGCACAAGCAGGACGAGGTCTACTTCGTGGTCAGCGGCCGGGCCGCGATCACCGTGGGCATGGAGACCACGCAGGTGGCGCGCGGCAGCGTGGTGTACGTACCGGCCGGAGTCGCCCACAAGTTCCACCACATCAGCGAGGACCTCAGGGTGATGGTCGTGTTCTCTCCCCCGGAGAGCTGACCTGCCACCTCGGGGTTCCCTAGGGGATCAGTCAGGGGAGGACAAGGGGTGCGAGGCCCCCGCCGGGCCACCCGTCGGCCCTAGCATCGAGTGCAGGACATTGGAGGATCCGGTACCAGAGGGGCCGGACGGTGCCGGACTGCAGAGAGGTTGAGTGCGATGGGAGAGATCTTCGCGGGGATGCCGTGGTGGGTGAAGTGGATCGCGGTGCCGGTCATCGCCTTGGTCGTGTTCGGCGGCCTGATAGCCACGGTTGTCGGCTTCGTCATCGGCCTGCTCTTCAAGCTGCTGGTCTTCGTGGCCCTGGTCGGCGGACTGGTCTACGTCGTACGGAAGTTCACGTCGAGCTCCTCGTCGCGCAGCGACTGGTGAGGGCCCGGAGCGGACAGGGCGAGCGGTAACGGGAATCGCCTGTTCCCTCGGGCGAGGGAAGTTTTCCGGGCGGGCCGTATACATGCGGTGGCGGACCGTTAAAGTCCGGAATTCGACGCGGGGACGACCCCGCGAGCGGCGTACACCCCCTCCCGTGTTCCCCCGCACGGGCCGCCCCCTCGCGCTCCGGGAGTGCCCCTTGGCCACGGTTGACACCGCACCCGCGCAGGTCGCCACCTCGCACGCACACTTCGACGATCGCCCGACATCGGCTTCGACAGGACCGACACCGCCGGGCCAGCCGGCAGCTCCTGTACGGCCGTCCGCTCCTGTACGGCCGTCAGGTCCCGTACAGCCGTCTGCTCCCGTACAGCGGCGTGCAGCGCCCCCCGCCGAGCAGGTCGAGCAGCCCCACTCCGCGACACTCATCGGGTCGGTCCAGCGGGCGATGCGCCTGCTCGAATCCGTCGCGGAGCACGCACACGGAGCCCCCGCCAAACAACTCGCCCGCGAGACCGGGCTGGCGCTTCCCACGGCGTACCACCTGCTGCGCACCCTCGTGCACGAGGGCTATCTGCGCCGCGACAAGGGCCTGTTCTTCCTCGGTGAGGCGGCCGAGCGGCTGAGTAGCAGCGGGGCCCAGCAGAAACGTCGCAGCACCGTGGTCGAGGCGCTCGCGCACTGGCGCGATCTGATCGGCGTGCCCGTCTACTACGCGCAGTACCGGGACGGCGAGATCGAGGTTCTCTGCGTCTCCGACACCCCCGGCAATCCGGCGGTCGAGGAATGGGCCGACTTCCGCGAGACCGGGCACGCGCACGCCATCGGGCAGTGCCTGCTGGCCCAGCTCGACGAGGAGGCCCGGCGTGACCATCTCGACCGCTATCCCGTCCAGTCCATCACCCCGTACACCGTGCGCGACCACCACAGCCTGGTCCGACGGCTCGAACGGACCGGTCGGATGGAGCCGGTGATCGAGCGTCAGGAGTACGCGCTCGGGACGGTGTGCGCGGCGATTCCGATCACGTTGGGTAACGCTGCGGCAACGATGGCCATTTCACTGCCCGCGCATCAGGCCGACCGGTTGCCGGCCGCCACCCAGCAATTGCAAGAAGAAATCGGGCGCTTGATGGGTTCGCTCGCGATCTCTATCAGTATCTGAAAACTCACTCCTTGTGATCTGTCGTGCACGTTCAGCAAGATGCCACCAGTGTCAGAGGGATCATTCCCGGCCATACGAAGGCAGATGACGGGGTAGGCGATGCGCGAGTCCGTACAGGCAGAGGTCATGATGAGCTTTCTGGTGTCGGAGGAGCTCTCCTTCCGCATCCCGGTGGAGCTGCGCTACGAGGCGGATGATCCCTATGCCGTCCGGCTGACCTTCCATTTGCCGGGCGATGCCCCAGTGACCTGGGCTTTCGGGCGCGAGCTGCTGATCGACGGGGTGGGGCGGCCCTGCGGGGAGGGCGACGTACGGGTTTCGCCTGCCGGTCCCGACCTGCTGGGCGATGTGCTGATCAGGCTTCAGGTCGGTGGCGACCAGGCGTTGTTCCGCTCGTCGACGGCCCCGGTCATCGCCTTTCTCGACCGCACCGACAAGCTGGTGCCGCTGGGACAGGAGGCCGCGATGGCCGACTTCGACGCGCATCTCGACGAGGCGCTGGACCGGATCCTGGCGGAGGAGCAGAGCGCGGGCTGACGCCTGGCGGTCATGAGGTGGCGGAACGCTTCGTCTTGGGGCGGGAGGGTGCAGGAACGCTTCTGCCGAGGGTGGGGGCAGGTCTGTGCGGTCTCCGGTAAGTCTGTGCCGTCGGTGAGCGGGGCTGGGCTGCGGCGGTACGGCGTGAAGGGGTTCACCTGCCGACGTACGTCCCGCCAACGAGCTCGTATCAGCCGGAGCCCGGAGCCCGGAGCCCGGAGCCCGGAGCCCGGAGCCCGGAGCCCTACCCGCGGCGTCCGGAGCCGGTAGCCCCGACTCAGGGCGTTGGGCTGGCCGGAAGGGTGTCTCAGCGCCTGCGGCGGCGGCCCTTCCCGCCGCGGGACGGGGCCGGGCGGGTGTCGGCCGTTCCCGCGCTCACGCTGGTCGCCGGAGTCGCCGCTGCGGCCACAGGTCCCCCTGCCCCCGTCCCCACCGGCTCCGTCCCCGGACGGTCGGCCGAGACCACCAGGGCCGCGAGGGCCGTCGTGACCGGGACCGAGGCGACGAGGCCGATCGAGCCGACCAGGGTGCGCACGATCTCCTCCGCCACCAACTCGCTGTTGGCGACGGTGCCCACGCTGGACTGGGCGATCGAGAAGAGCAGCAGCAGGGGCAGCGCGGCACCCGCGTAGGCGAGCACCAGCGTGTTGACGACTGAGGCGATGTGGTCGCGGCCGATACGGATACCGGCGCGGTACAGCCCCCGCCAGCCCATGGTCGGGTTGGCCTCGTGCAGCTCCCAGACCGCCGACGTCTGCGTGACCGTCACGTCGTCGAGGACACCGAGCGAGCCGATGATGACGCCGGCGAGCAGCAGACCGCTCATGTCGATCGACGGATACAGCCCGTGGATCAGGCCCGTGTTGTCGTCCGTGTTGCCCGTCAGCGCGGCCCAGCCGATGAACTGCGAGCCCAGGACGCCGATCAGCAGCAGGGAGATCAGCGTGCCCAGTACGGCCACGGAGGTTCGGGCCGACAGGCCGTGGCACATGTAGAGGGCGATCAACATGATGGCGCTGGACCCGACCACCGCCACGAGCAGCGGGTTCGAGCCCTGCAGGATCGCGGGCAGGACGAAGAAGTTCAGCAGCAGGAAGCTCACGGCCAGCGCGACGAGCGCCATGACACCGCGCAGTCGCCCGACGATCACGACGGCCAGCGCGAAGATGCCGGCGAGCAGCCCCATCGGGAACCTGCGGTTGACGTCGGCGACCGAGTACTGGAGGTCCCTGGGCGCCGAGGGCTCGTACGCGACCACGACCTTCTGCCCCTCGTGCAACTGCCGCGACTGGTCGGGCTGGACGATCTCCGTGAAGGTGCGGCCCTTGTCGTCGCCGGTGTCGACCCGGATCGTCGCCTTCTTGCAGGTGCCGTTCGCCTGTTGCTGGGCGGAGGAGCCCTCGGCGGTGGAGGTGTCCCCGGTCGGGGTCTCCCCTCCGGCGTTCACCGACTTGCAGCTGACGCTGACGACCTTGGTGACCGTGGCCTGCTGGGTCTGCCGGTCGAAACCGACCCCGGTGCGTTCGTGTGCCGGCGCGCCACCGGGCCAGAGCACGGCGAGCCCGATGACGACTGCCCCGGCGAAGGGGATCAGGATCGCCGCGATGACCTTCCGCAGATGCTTGGAGACGGGAGCCGCCGGGCCGTGGCTGTGACTGTGACCGTGCGAGTGCCCCCCGCCGCCACCGCCACCGCTGCCCCCGTCACCACCGCCACCGTTGCCTCCGCCGTCACCCCCGTGACCGGGATCGCCGGCGGATCCATGACCCTGGCCGTGCCCGCTGCCGGGATGGTGTCCGTGCCCCTCATGGGGGCCGTGGCCTTCGCCGTAGCCAGGGTCGCCCCCGAAACCGTCGCCGTGGCCATGGCCGCTGGAGCCATACCCGGGACGCTGTCCCTGGCCCCCACCGGTTCCGGTCCCATACTGCTGCGGGTACCCCTGCGTACGACCGGGTCCCACCCGCCCGGACCCCTGTTCCCGCCCAGGACCCTGGTCCCGTCCGTGCCCGAAGGCATCCCAGCCACCGGAATCGGGCCCGCCCGCACGGCCGTTGCCGCCTGCGGGGCCGTTTCCGGAGCCGGGGCGGCGCGGAGGCTCGGGCGGCGGGTACGGGGGCTGATGCGTCGTGGTCACCGACCGATCATCGCAAGAACGAATGGGGCCCCCTGTTCACCGCGCCCGAATTGACGCTAGCGTGGTGGCACCTTTGTACACGCGGGAGCTCGGAGCACCGGGCTGAGAGGGCGCTGACCTCCGTCCCAGCGATGTTTCACGTGGAACGTCATCACACGAGAGTGACGTTCCCCACGAAACGTCGGCAGACGGAAGCCGCTGCGTCGACCGCCGAACCTGTTACCGGGTAATGCCGGCGTAGGGAGTAGGTCTCATGACCATCAAGGACGTACGCACGCCTGCCTCCAGCCAGGACGAACAGTCCATCAACGGCGAAAGCCCCACGAAACACCCCACGGAGGCCGGGAAGTCCATCGGCTGGCACAAGGCGTACGTCGAGGGCTCGCGCCCCGACCTGCGCGTGCCGGTCCGACAAGTGCACCTCACCAACGGGCAGTCGGTCACGCTGTACGACACCTCGGGCCCGTACACCGATCCGCTCACCGAGACCGACGTCCGCCGGGGGCTCACTCCGCTCAGGGAGAACTGGATCGTCGCCCGCGGCGACACCGAGGAGTACGCGGGCCGTCCCGTGCGCCCCGAGGACGACGGGATCAAGCACACCTCTCCGCGCGGTGGCAGCCTGCGCAACCTCGACGCGGTGTTCCCGGGCCGGCCGCGGCTTCCACGTCGTAGCCGCGACGGCAGCGCGGTGACACAGCTCGCGTATGCGCGCCGGGGGGAGATCACCCCGGAGATGGAGTACGTGGCCATCCGGGAGAACGTCGAGCCCGAGGTGGTCCGTGAGGAGATAGCGGCGGGGCGTGCGGTGCTGCCCGCGAACGTCAATCACCCGGAGATCGAGCCGATGATCATCGGCAAGCGGTTCCTGGTGAAGGTCAACGCCAACATCGGCAACTCCGCGGTGACGTCCTCCATCGAGGAGGAGGTGGAGAAGATGACCTGGGCGACCCGTTGGGGCGCCGACACGGTCATGGACCTGTCCACCGGCCGCAACATCCACACCACCCGCGAGTGGGTGCTGCGCAACTCCCCCGTCCCGATCGGCACGGTGCCGCTCTACCAGGCACTGGAGAAGGTCGACGGCCGGGCCGAGGAGCTGACCTGGGAGATCTACAAGGACACGGTCATCGAGCAGGCCGAGCAGGGCGTGGACTACATGACGGTCCACGCGGGCGTGCGGCTGCCGTACGTACCGCTGACGGCGAACCGCAAGACCGGGATCGTCTCGCGCGGCGGTTCGATCATGGCGGCCTGGTGCCTGGCGCACCACAAGGAGTCGTTCCTCTACGAGAACTTCGAGGAACTGTGCGAGATCCTCGCCGCCTACGACGTCACGTACTCGCTCGGCGACGGCCTGCGGCCAGGCTCGATCGCGGACGCCAACGACGAGGCGCAGTTCGCGGAGTTGAGGACGCTCGGGGAACTCAACAGGATCGCGAAGCGTTTTCACGTACAGACCATGATCGAGGGCCCGGGGCATGTCCCGATGCACAAGATCAAGGAGAACATCGACCTTCAGCAGGAGATCTGCGATGAAGCTCCGTTCTATACGCTCGGCCCGCTGACCACCGACGTCGCGCCGGCCTACGACCACATCACCTCCGGCATCGGCGCCGCGATGATCGCCTGGTGGGGCACGGCGATGCTCTGCTACGTCACGCCGAAGGAGCATCTGGGGCTGCCCAACCGGGACGACGTCAAGACGGGTGTCATCACCTACAAGATCGCCGCCCACGCGGCGGACCTCGCCAAGGGCCACCCCGGAGCACAGGACTGGGACGACGCCCTGTCCGACGCGCGCTTCGAGTTCCGGTGGGAGGACCAGTTCAACCTCGCCCTGGACCCGGACACGGCCCGTGAGTTCCACGACGAGACCCTCCCGGCGGAGCCGGCCAAGACGGCCCACTTCTGCTCCATGTGCGGGCCGAAGTTCTGCTCGATGAAGATCAGCCACAGCATCACGGAGCGGTTCGGGGGCGCGGCGGCTGAGGGGGCGTCACCCGAGGAGGTCGCTGAGGGAATGCTGCAGAAGTCGAAGGAGTTCGCGGCGAGCGGGAACCGGGTGTACCTGCCGCTGGCGGAGTAGGCCGTAGTCCCGGAGGACGGTCCGCGCCCCCTTGGAGGGCCGCGGGCCGCCCTGTCCGCCTAGGCGCGCTCCGTGAGGCAGAGCCTCGCCAGGCGGGGCAGCCGCCGATGCATCTGGTCCGGGTCGTCGAAGTCGAAGTCCTCGCCCATGTCCGTCGCGTCGCCGCCCGGCCCCTCGACCGGCCGATAGCCGGCCCAGGCCACGTCGAAGGCGTCCGCGCTTCCAGTGAGGCGTTCGAAGGCCTTACTGGCCGCGTAGTTCACGACTTCGTAGAACAGGGCCTCGTCGCTTTCGGCGCTCGCCGCTTCGACGACATCGGGGTGCTCCGCGAGGCTGTCCGGGTCCAGGACGGTGCGCTCGTACCAGTCCCGTCCCGACGCGATCACCCCTGCCCGGAAGTCCATGAAGCTGTCGTCGGAGCAGCCGCCGCCGATCAGATAGGCCGCCGCCCAGACATCCCAGCGGTACAGCGCGTCGTGTACCTCGTCGAAGCGCTCGGCATACTCGAGGATCTCCTGGGAGGGGCAGCCGCAGAGGTGGTCCACCAGCGACTCGTCGAAGGGCGAGCCGGAGGCGGCTGAAGAAGTACGTGCGGATTCGATGATGGTCCAGAACCGGTCCTCGTTCATGGGACCGCACTGTGCCATCCAGGTATGACAATCGGCGGAGATGCACAGGTCCGCCCTCCGAGTTTGGATTGGAAGGGCGCCCCGCATCCGGCTTGCGCTCCCCGTGTGGGAACGCAAGCCGAGGGGCCGCCGGGTGGGTCACTCCGGCTGGTGTTCCGGCCCCCCGAAGTCCGGGCTGGTGTAGTCCGGGCTGGTGAAGCTCGGGCGGGCGCCGGAGGCTCCGTCGTCCGGGCTGCTGAAGCCCGGACGGTCGTAGCCCAGGCTGGGCATGCGGCTGGTCGGGGCCGGCGGTGCCGTGTGGTGCAGTGCGGCGGTGCCGGGGTCGGCCAGGGCCTCCCTGAGGAAGGGGAGGATGCCGCGTTCCAGCAGGGCCTCGCGCCAGGCGTCCTTGGCCCGGGCCACCTCCCCGGTGAGTTCGCCGTACGCCGTGTCCGGCGTGGGGCGGTTGCGCAGGGCGGTGGTCAGCAGGCCGCCCGCGGCGACCAGGATCGCGGCCGCGGTCAGGGCGCCGAACACCCATCCGATGGTGATCATGGCGTGGGCGAACGCCGGCGGTGGGCTGAGCATCTGGAGGATGTAGCCCACGAGCAGGAAGATCGCCGCGGCGACGCCGGCAAGGACGGGAGTGAGAACGGCGGCGACGGCGACGGCGCCCGCACCGGCGGTCTCGGCGACCTCTCCCATGCTGGTGGCGAGCCCCATCGCACCCGTGCCCGACTCGGTGGGACCGGGTTCGTGCACGGACGACAGGGTGGACGACGCCGGGCGGCGCTGTTCCTCGCGGACCTTCACGTAGTGCTGGTACTCGGTCGCCGCGGCCGCCGTGATGATCGCGGTGGCGTTGAGCGCCATGGTGCGCAGCTGTTCGGGATTGAGCCGCTGTCCGACAGCGGCCAGTTCGGGACGGTGTGGTGCGGAGCGCAGCGCCTCATCGAGGATCCGCTCGTACTCCTGGCGGTCCTCGCTGTGCAGGTGCTGCGGAACGCTGTTCATGTGCATCCCCCGATGCTCCGTAGGGCTTGGGGCTCGCATGCCAACGAGCCGTCGGGCAGAAACGGAGGGGAGCCTGCTACGGATAACCAGATGGTAGAGCGGCGACGGCACAGGGTGACAGGGGGTTTCCAGAAATTGCCCTCTGGCCTGCGCGGTCTCCGGGCGGTCCGCCACAGGGTGACATTTGCCCTGTGAACGTTCAGATATCCAGGGGAAGTTGCTGGACCAGCAGTTTTCCGGCCATGGTCACCCCGCCGTCCATCGCGATGGCCAGCCCGTCGGCGTAGACGTGCGGTCCCTCGACCACCGGACCGGAATCGTCCTCGCCGTCCTCGGAGCCCACTTCGCCGAGCAGATAGGGGATCGGGCTGTGGCCGTGCACGATGCGGACGCCGCCGTAGGTGTCGAGCAGCGAGCGCACATGGTCGGCGCCGCCCTCGTCGCGGAAGGAGAAGCGCTTGGTGAACTTGCGGAACAGGTCCCACACCTCGTCCGCGTCGTTGCGCGTGATCGTCTCGCGGACGGTGTCGTTGACCGCCTCGATCGAGTCGCCGTAGTCGAGGTAGGCGGTGGTGTCGGAGTGGACGAGGAGATGGCCGTCGACCTCCTCGACCGCGTCGAGGCGGGACATCCACTGGAGGTGGTGGTCCTGGAGGCGGTCCATGTCCGTCTTCTGGCCGCCGTTGAGCAGCCAGGCCGCCTGGAAGGTGGCGGTGCCCGCGCCGGAGTTGACGGGGGTGTCGCCGAACCGCTTGGCGCCGAGGAGCAGCAGCTCGTGGTTGCCCATCAGGGCCTTGCAGTAGCCGCCGGCCGCGGCGGCCTCCGCGGACAGCCGCATCACGAGGTCGATGACGCCGATGCCGTCGGGGCCGCGGTCGGTGAAGTCGCCCAGGAACCACAGCCGGGCGGTGCCCGCGCACCAGTTGCCCGCCGCGTCCACGAGGCCCTTCTCCCGGAGTGCGGCCAACAGTTCGTCGAGGTAGCCGTGCACGTCGCCGACGACGAACAGCGGACCCGGACCGTCCCCCGCGAGTCCCTCGTGGTCGGCGGCCGGTTGGAGCCCGTCGGGGTGGCTGATGACGGGAAGGTCCTGCTCGGTGGGGGTGTACCCGTCCGGGTAGGCCTCCTCGTGGGCCGGAACGACGTCGCTGCTGTGGGCGTACGGACCGGTCTCGTTGACGTACGCGGGCACCCGGAAGTCGCGCAGCACCGCGCTGCGCTCCACTTCGGGTCCCTGACCGGCCCCCTGAGTCATCAGACCCCTCCACCATCGCGCCGCATCTGCACCGCTTCGGACTGCCTGGTCGCAGCGGCCCCGCGGTGTCGTGGGCCCATCATAGGAATGCGGATCGCGCCGTGTGATGACCCAGGGGTGGTGAATCGGAGCAAGACTCCTGTTCACCGTGGCATTCGCCCCGATTGAGCCGGGCTTCGTCCCCCGCGTGACCTCCCGCACCCCAGCTGTCCCGCCGATCAGGTCACCGACGCGGGTCGCCCCACGAGGTTGACGCCGAGTGCGGGATACCGCCTGCCGGACGCCGAGTGCGGGATACCGCCTGCCGGACGCCACATGCGGGACCACGAGCCCGGGACCACGAGCGCGGAACCACGAGTACCGGATGCCGGAAGCGACCGGCTCGAACCTCTCCACCGAGTCGTAGCGCCGGCCCCTCCCCCCGGACTACCCCTTCTCGGGCGACCGCGGCGGACTGACCGTCGTGCGTGGCGCGCGCCGCTGGGACGAGGTACGCACGATCAGCTCGGTCGGTATCACCTGCTCGACCGGTTGGTCCGATTCGACGCCCTCGATGGCGTCGATGAGGAGCTGGACCACGGCCGTGCCGATGCGGCGCGGCTTGAGGGAGAGCGTGGTGACGGGCGGCTCGGTGCTGGCGTACACCGTGGACTCGGAGCAGCAGACGATCAGCAGGTCGTCCGGGACGCGCAGCCCGTAGCGGCGGGCGGCGGCGAGCAGATCGGTGCCGTTCGGGTCGAACAGGCCGTAGACGGCGTCGGGGCGGTCGGGCCGGGCGAGCAGCCGGTCGGCGGCGACGGCACCCGCGCACGGATCGTGCGCCGGGTAGGCCTCATAGACCGGATCCTGGCCCACCCGCTCGCACCAGCGCAGATACGCGGTGGTCGACAGATGGGTGTAGGTGTCGGTCGTCGTCCCGGTCAGCAGGCCGATGCGGCGGGCGCCGGCGTCGGCCAGATGGTCGAGGATTCCGAGTACGGCGGCCTCGTGGTCGTTGTCGACCCACGCGGTGACCGGCAGCGCGCCCGCCGGGCGGCCGTCGGAGACCACCGGTAAACCCTGCCGGACCAGCTCGCTGACGACCGGGTCCTGGTCGGACGGGTCGATGACCACGGTGCCGTCCAGGGCGACGTTCGACCACACGTCGTGGCGCGAGGTCGCGGGCAGGATGACGAGGGCGTAGCCGCGGGCGAGCGCGGCGGAGGTGGCGGCCCGTGCCATCTCGGCGAAGTACGCGAACTCCGTGAAGGTGAAAGGTTCATCCCCGTACGTCGTCACGGTCAGGCCGATGAGTCCCGACTTGCCCGTACGGAGGGTTCTGGCCGCGGCGGAGGGCCGGTAGCCCAGCCGGTCGGCGACCTCCCTGACATGGCGGCGGGTGGCGTCCGGGAGCCTGCCCTTGCCGTTCAGGGCGTCGGAGACGGTCGTGATGGAGACTCCGGCGGCGGCGGCGACGTCTCTGATGCCCGCCCGGCCCGGCCGGCTGCCTCGACGTGAGGTTTCCGCGCGGCTCACCTGGTGCTTCCCTGCTGCTGTCATGGCGAGCCGATAGTAGGGCTCATGCGGTGGGGTAGGGCGGACGCATATGCACGCGTTGACAGGCACGTTTCTGCAAGGTCATTTACCGCCAACTGCCTGTGAAACAAAGTCAGTTAAACGGTCCAATGGCACTACGTAACTTGTCGGCACGCATGGGCCTGCCAAGTCCCCGATGTTTCGAAGAGGTCTCAACTCACCTTCACGGGTGATGCGCGCCAGGGCGTGAGCCACCGGCGCATAGATATATGTGGCCGCGCCCCCCGATTCGTCTGGCTTCGTGCGGTGATGCCCGTGATGCCAATGAGACGGGTGGGATCCCCGTCTCCCCGGACGCTGTGGCTCGCACCTGTACGCACCGGCGCCCAATCCTCATAGGGTGTGCAGTATTGGAGGCCGCTGACGGAGTCGGCTGCCATCGAGTCGGTGGTCACGAGGAGGACTGCGGTGAGCGAGACGAGCCCCAGGCTGCGCGCCGAGCTGGAGGGTATCCCCACCTACAAGCCGGGCAAGCCCGCCGCGGCCGGCGGTCCGGCGGCCTACAAGCTGTCCTCCAACGAGAACCCGTACCCACCGCTGCCGGGCGTGCTGGAGACCGTGGCCGCCGCGGTCTCCTCGTTCAACCGCTACCCGGACATGGCCTGCACGGGCCTGATGAACGAGCTCTCCGAGCGCTTCGGCGTCCCGCTCTCCCACCTCGCCACCGGCACCGGCTCGGTCGGCGTCGCCCAGCAGCTGATCCAGGCGACCTCGGGACCGGGTGACGAGGTGATCTACGCCTGGCGGTCCTTCGAGGCGTACCCGATCATCACGCAGATCAGCGGTGCCACCTCGGTGAAGGTGCCGCTGACCGAGGGCGATGTGCACGACCTGGACGCGATGGCCGACGCGATCACCGACCGGACCCGGCTGATCTTCGTCTGCAACCCCAACAACCCGACGGGCACGGTCGTGAAGCGGGCCGAGCTGGAACGGTTCCTCGACCGGGTGCCGAGCGATGTGCTGGTGGTTCTCGACGAGGCCTACCGCGAGTTCATCCGCGACCCCGAGGTCCCGGACGGCGTGGAGCTGTACCGCACCCGGCCGAACGTCTGTGTGCTGCGCACCTTCTCCAAGGCGTACGGCCTCGCCGGCCTGCGCGTGGGCTTCGCGATCGCCCACGAGCCGGTGGCCGCGGCGCTGCGCAAGACAGCGGTGCCCTTCGGGGTCAGCCAGGTCGCGCAGGAGGCGGCGATCGCCTCGCTGCGTGCCGAGGACGAACTGCTGGGCCGGGTCGGCTCGCTGGTCTGCGAGCGCAACCGGGTGGTGGAGGGGCTGCGCGCCCAGGGCTGGACGGTGCCCGAGACCCAGGCCAACTTCGTGTGGCTGAGGCTGGGGGAGCGCACGGTCGACTTCGCGGCGGCCTGTGAGCAGCATGGTGTGGTCGTACGGCCGTTCCCGGGCGAGGGTGTGCGGGTGACGGTCGGGGAGCACGAGGCGAACGACATCTTCCTCAAGGTCGCGGAGGGCTTCCGCAAGGACATGTGACGACCGTCGAGAGCCGTCGCGGGGCGCCTTGGTTCCACGTGAAACCAGGGCGCCCTTTGTCATGGGCCGACCGGTCCCCATCAGGTGTGACCTATCGGACCCTTCGAGGGACCCCCCGCCCATCCCGCCTCGAACTGCCATGCGTCATAATTGCTTGTGAATGTGAACGCTTTCACAAGCGTCCTAGTTAGGAGCGGCCCCGTGGACCTGGCTTTGGCGCCGGAGACCCTGGCGCGATGGCAGTTCGGCATCACCACCGTCTACCACTTCCTCTTCGTCCCGCTGACGATCTCGCTCGCCGCCCTGACGGCCGGACTGCAGACCGCCTGGGTGCGCACGGAGAAGGAGAAGTACCTCAAGGCGACCAAGTTCTGGGGCAAGCTGTTCCTGATCAACATCGCGATGGGCGTGGTCACCGGCATCGTGCAGGAGTTCCAGTTCGGCATGAACTGGTCCGACTACTCGCGCTTCGTCGGTGACGTCTTCGGCGCCCCGCTCGCCTTCGAGGCCCTGATCGCCTTCTTCTTCGAGTCCACCTTCATCGGACTGTGGATCTTCGGCTGGGACAAGCTGCCCAAGAAGATCCACCTGGCCTGCATCTGGATGGTCTCGATCGGCACGATCCTGTCGGCGTACTTCATCCTCGCGGCCAACTCGTGGATGCAGCACCCGGTCGGCTACCGGATCAACGAGGCGAAGGGCCGGGCCGAGCTCACCGACTTCTGGCTGGTGCTGACCCAGAACACCGCGCTGGCCCAGGCCTTCCACACGCTCAGCGCGTCCTTCCTCACCGGTGGCGCGTTCATGGTCGGCATCGCGGCCTTCCACCTGTTCCGCAAGAAGCACATCACCGTGATGAAGACCTCGCTGCGCCTCGGTCTGATCACCGTGGTCATCGCCGGCATGCTCACCGCGATCAGCGGCGACACCCTCGGCAAGGTCATGTTCAAGCAGCAGCCGATGAAGATGGCCGCCGCCGAGGCCCTGTGGGACGGCCAGAACTCGGCCCCCTTCTCGATCTTCGCCTACGGCGATGTCAGCAAGGGCCACAACACCGTCGAGCTGTCCGTCCCGGGCGTGCTGTCGTTCCTCGCCGACGACGACTTCAGCTCGTACGTGCCCGGCATCAACGACACCAACAAGGCCGAGCAGGAGAAGTACGGTCCCGGTGACTACCGGCCCAACATCCCCGTCGCCTTCTGGGCGTTCCGCTGGATGATCGGCTTCGGGATGGCCTCCTTCGCCATCGGCATCGCCGGACTCTGGCTCACCCGCAAGAAGTTCCTGCTCCCGCAGCACCTGCGGGTCGGCGAGGACGAGGTGCCGAACCTGGTCCTCTTCAGGAACAAGGCCCTCAGCCCCAAGCTCGGCCGGCTCTACTGGCTGGTGGCGATCTGGACCCTGGGCTTCCCGCTGATCGCCAACTCCTGGGGCTGGATCTTCACCGAGATGGGCCGTCAGCCGTGGGTCGTCTACGGCGTCCTGCAGACCCGGCACGCGGTCTCCCCCGGTGTCTCGCAGACCGAGGTCCTTGTCTCGATGATCACCTTCACCGCGCTGTACGCCGTCCTCGCGGTCGTCGAGGTCAAGCTGCTCGCGAAGTACATCAAGGCGGGCCCGCCCGAGCTCACCGAGGCCGATCTGAATCCGCCCACGAAGATCGGCGGCGAAGCGCGTGACGCCGACAAGCCGATGGCCTTCTCGTACTAGGCCAAGGGAGAGCGAGTCATGGAACTTCACGACGTCTGGTTCGTGCTCATCGCCGTCCTGTGGACCGGCTACTTCTTCCTGGAGGGCTTCGACTTCGGGGTCGGCGTCCTCACCAAGCTCCTCGCCCGCAACCGGGTCGAGAAGCGCGTCCTGATCAACACCATCGGCCCCGTCTGGGACGGCAACGAGGTGTGGCTGCTGACGGCGGGCGGCGCGACCTTCGCCGCCTTCCCCGAGTGGTACGCCACCCTCTTCTCCGGCTTCTACCTGCCGCTGCTGGTCATCCTGGTCTGCCTGATCGTCCGCGGGGTCGCCTTCGAGTACCGCGCCAAGCGCCCCGAGGAGAACTGGCAGCGCACCTGGGAGACCGCGATCTTCTGGACCTCGCTCATCCCCGCGTTCCTGTGGGGCGTCGCCTTCGGCAACATCGCGCACGGCGTGAAGATCGACCGGAACTTCGAGTACGTCGGCAGCCTCTGGGACCTGCTCAACCCGTACGCCCTCCTCGGCGGACTGGTCACGCTCACCCTGTTCACCTTCCACGGCACGGTGTTCACGGCCCTCAAGACCGTCGGTGAGATCCGGGAGCGGGCGCGGAAGCTGGCCTTCAAGGTCGGTCTCGTCACGGCCGCACTGGCCCTGCTCTTCCTGCTGTGGACCCAGGTCGACAGCGGCGACGGCAAGAGCCTGGTCGCCATGGTGGTCGCCGTGGCCGCCCTGGTCGCGGCTCTGGTGGCCAACCAGGCCGGGCGTGAGGGCTGGTCGTTCGCGCTGTCCGGGGTCACCATCGTGGCCGCCGTGGCGATGCTCTTCCTGACGCTCTTCCCGAACGTCATGCCGTCCTCGCTCAACGCGGACTGGAGCCTGACGGTCACCAACGCCTCGTCGAGCCCGTACACCCTGAAGATCATGACGTGGCTCGCGGTGATCGCCACGCCCGTGGTCATGCTCTACCAGGGATGGACCTACTGGGTCTTCCGCAAGCGCATCGGTACACAGCACATCGCCGCCGACATCGCGCACTGAGGTGTGTTTCACGTGAAACCAATCGATCCACGTCTGCTCCGCTACGCCCGGGCCACCCGCCTCTTCCTGGTGGCCGTGGTCGGCCTGGGCGGCCTCGGCGCTCTGCTGGTCATCGCCCAGGCGATGCTCATCGCCGAGATCGTGGTCGGCGCGTTCCAGCACGGTCTGTCGGTTCCGGGACTCCGTACTCCCCTGCTGTTGTTGGCGGCCGTGGCCGCCGGACGCGGGCTCGTCTCCTGGCTCACGGAACTCGCCGCGCACCGCGCGAGCGCCGCGGTGAAGTCCGAGCTGCGGGGGCGTCTGCTGGAGCGTGCCACGGCCCTCGGTCCCGGGTGGCTGAGCGGGCAGCGGACCGGATCACTGGTCGCCCTGGCCACCAGGGGGGTCGACGCCCTCGACGACTACTTCTCGCGCTATCTGCCCCAGCTGGGGCTCGCGGTGGTCGTCCCGGTGGCGGTGCTGGCCCGGATCGTGACCGAGGACTGGGTCTCGGCGGCCATCATCGTCGGGACCCTCCCCCTCATCCCCGTCTTCATGGTGTTGATCGGCTGGGCCACCCAGTCCCGGATGGACCGTCAGTGGCAGCTGCTGTCCCGGCTGTCGGGCCACTTCCTGGACGTGGTCGCGGGACTGCCGACCCTCAAGGTGTTCGGCCGGGCCAAGGCGCAGGCCGAGTCGATCCGGCGCATCACCGGCGAGTACCGGCAGGCGACCATGCGGACGCTGCGGATCGCCTTCATCTCGTCCTTCGCCCTGGAGCTGCTGTCGACCTTGTCGGTGGCCCTGGTCGCCGTCACGATCGGCATGCGGCTCGTCCACGGCGAGATGCATCTGTACGACGGTCTCGTGATCCTCATCCTGGCTCCCGAGGCGTATCTGCCCCTGCGCCAGGTCGGCACGCAGTATCACGCGGCGGCCGAGGGACTGGCCGCCGCCGAGGAGATCTTCGCGGTACTGGAGACACCGGTTCCCGCGTCGGGGGCCGGTCCGGTGCCCACGGGCGCGCTCGCCTTCGAGCAGGTCACGGTCCGCTACCCGGGACGGGCCGCGGACGCCGTCACGGACGTGTCCTTCGAGGTCGCGCCCGGGGAGACGGTGGCCCTGGTCGGGCCGAGCGGCGCGGGCAAGTCGACGCTGCTGAACGTCCTGCTGGGATTCGTCGGGCCCGCCGAGGGGCGGGTACGGATCGGGGGAGCCGATCTCGCCGAGGTCGACCTGGCGGAGTGGCGGTCGCGGATCGCGTGGGTGCCGCAGCGGCCGCAGCTGTTCGCCGGGACGATCACCGAGAACGTACGGCTGGCCCGTCCCGACGCGGACGACGCGGCCGTACGGCAGGCGTTGGCGGACGCGGGGGCACGGGAGTTCGTCGACGCGCTGCCCCTGGGGGCCGACACCGTGCTCGGCGAGGACGGGGCCGGGCTCTCCGCCGGACAGCGGCAACGGCTGGCGCTGGCGCGCGCGTTCCTCGCGGACCGGCCCGTTCTGCTCCTCGACGAGCCGACGGCGGCGCTCGACGGGGCCACCGAGGCGGAGGTTGTGGCGGCGGTACGGCGGCTCGCGGCCGGGCGGACGGTCCTGCTGGTGGTGCACCGGCCGGCGCTGCTCGGGGTGGCTGACCGGGTGGTGCGGCTGACGGAGCCGGTGGCGCACGTGCCGGAGAAGGCCACGGCCAGGACGTCAGCGACTCGGGTGACGGAGGCCGCTGCCGCCGACGCGGTCGGGGCCGGTGCGATCGACGTGCCCTCCGGGGGACGCGGTCCGCTGGCCCGTGTCCGCGCCATGTCCGGCCCCCGGCGCGGCCGGCTCGCCCTCGCGCTGCTCCTCGGCAGCCTCGCCCTCGGCAGTGCCGTAGGACTGATGGCCACCTCGGGCTGGCTGATCTCGCGGGCCTCGCAGCAGCCGCCCGTGCTGTATCTGATGGTGGCCGTGACGGCGACCCGGGCCTTCGGGATCGGCCGGGCGGTGTTCCGGTACGCGGAGCGGCTGGTGTCGCACGATGCCGTGCTGCGGATGCTCGCCGACACCCGGGTCGCCGTCTACCGGCGGCTGGAGCGGCTGGCACCCGCCGGGCTGCGGACGGCCCGCCGGGGTGATCTGCTCTCGCGGCTCGTCGCCGACGTGGACGCCCTTCAGGACTACTGGCTGCGCTGGCTGCTGCCCGCCGGTGCCGCGGCCCTGGTGTCGGCGGCCTCCGTGGGCTTCACGGCCTGGCTGCTGCCGGAGGCCGGTGCCGTGCTCGCCGCGGGTTTGCTGGCCGCCGGCGTCGGTGTCCCCTGTCTCACGGGTGCCGTGGCCCGCCGCGCCGAGCGCAGGCTGGCCCCCGCCCGCGGGGAGCTGTCGACCCGCGTGACCGATCTGCTCACCGGCACCGCCGAGCTGACCGTCGCGGGAGCCCTGCCCGCCCGCACCGCCGAGGCACGGCGGGCCGACGGAGTCCTCACCCGGATCGCCTCCCGGACCGCCACCGCCAGCGCCCTCGGCGACGGACTCACCGCCCTGATCTGCGGCCTGACCGTCACGGCCACCGCTCTGGCGGGAGCGCAGGCGGTCGCGGCGGGCCGACTGGACGGGGTCGTCATGGCCGTCGTGGTGCTCACTCCGCTGGCCGCCTTCGAGGCGGTTCTCGGGCTGCCGCTCGCGGTGCAGTACCGCCAGCGGGTGCGCAGGAGCGCGGAACGCGTGTACGAGGTGCTGGACGCGCCCGAACCGGTACGGGAACCGGACCACGCAGGGCAGGCGCCCGCCTCGCCGTTCCCGGTGGTGCTCAAGGGTCTCGCGGCCCGGTACGAGGGCCAGGACCGGGACGC
This sequence comes from Streptomyces sp. NPDC057253, assembly GCF_042669125.1. Taxonomy (NCBI): domain Bacteria; kingdom Bacillati; phylum Actinomycetota; class Actinomycetes; order Kitasatosporales; family Streptomycetaceae; genus Streptomyces; species Streptomyces sp. NPDC057253. Next base: position 57,355 of record NZ_JBHUXV010000027.1, read on the forward strand.
GCTCACTAGCCTCGACCTGACCCTGGCCGAGGGCCGGAGGATCGCCGTGGTCGGCGCCTCCGGCTCCGGCAAGACCACGCTCGCGCAGGTGCTGCTGCGCTTCCTGGACGCGGACGCCGGCACCTACACCCTGGGCGGTGTGGACGCCTACGGGCTGCCCGGCGACGACGTACGACGGCTGGTGGGGCTGTGTGCGCAGGACGCGCACCTCTTCGACAGCTCGGTGCGGGAGAACCTCCTCCTCGCGAAGAAGGACGCGACCGAGGACGAGCTGCGGGACGCGCTGCGGCGGGCTCGGCTGCTCGACTGGGCCGAGAGCCTGCCCGACGGTCTCGACACCCTGGTCGGCGAACACGGGGCCCGGCTGTCCGGCGGCCAGCGCCAGCGGCTCGCGCTGGCCCGGGCACTGCTCGCCGACTTCCCCGTCCTCGTCCTGGACGAGCCGGCCGAGCACCTCGACCTGCCCACCGCGGACGCCCTCACCGCCGATCTGCTGGCCGCCACCGAGGGCCGTACGACGCTCCTCATCACGCACCGGCTGGCGGGGCTGGAGTCGGTGGACGAGGTGCTCGTCCTCGATGCGGGGCGGGTCGTGCAGCGGGGTTCCTACGCGGAGTTGGCCGCGGTGCAGGGGCCGCTGCGGGGGATGGCCGAGCGGGAGGCGGAGTCGGAGCTGTTGGTCGGAGCGTAGGACGAGCGGGCGGTGCTGCACTGACCCGTCCGCAGCAGCGCGTCCCCCAGCCGTACGACTTGAACAGGACCAGGTCCCGGAGGCCGGGACAGGATCGCTGACATGCGATCACCTCGCCTTCGCCCCCTGCTGGTTCCGGCGCTGCTGTGCGCGCTCGCCGTGGTGGCGGCCGGGCCCACGGACGCCGCCGACGACGGTGACACGGAGGTCAGCGCGCAGGTGATGCGGCTGTACGAGGACGCGGCGCTGGCGACCCGGCGGTACGAGGCCGGACGTCAGGAGGCGGAGGCGCAGCGGGCGAGGGCCCGGCGGTTCGAGGAACTCCTGGACCGGGAGCGGCAAGAGATCGCCGTCCTGCACCACGATCTCGGCCGTATCGCCCGCTCCCAGTACCGCGACGGCGGGGGTCTCCCGCTCACGGCGCAGATCATCTTCGCCGACGACTTCGGTGAGTTGATGCGCGGTCAGCATGTCTTCTCGCGGACGACAGTGGCGCTCAACAACGCGGTCGACAAGAGCCGTCGGGCCGAGGCCCGGCTCGCGGCGGACGAGGCGAAGGCCACGGCGGTCCGGCGGAGGCTGGAGCGGCGGAGCGCCGAACTCGCCGCGCTGAAGCAGGACATCGAGCAGAAGCTCGAAGAGGCCCGGTGGCAGTTGCAGGGGCAGGCCGACGCGTCCGTCGCGGCCGGCGCCTGCCGGGGTGCCGTACGGCTGGACCAGCCGCGGCAGGCCCCGGCGGGTGCGTGGGTCACGCCGGTGGCGGTGTACGAGCTGTCCGCGGGGTTCGGCAGCGGCGGGTCACGCTGGGCGAACGGGCACACCGGCCAGGACTTCGCGGTGCCGATCGGGACACCGGTGCGGGCGGTGGGCGCGGGCCGGGTGGTGAAGGTGTCCTGTGGAGGCCCCTTCGGCATCGAGGTCGTGATCGAGCACCCCGGCGGCTACTACACGCAGTACGCCCACCTCGCCGCCGTCACCGTCGACCAGGGGGACGCCGTCGAGGTGGGGCAGTGGATCGGCCAGTCGGGCACGAGCGGCAACTCGACCGGCCCGCATCTGCACTTCGAGGTGCGGGTCACGCCGGAGACGGGCTCGGCGGTGGACCCGGTGTCCTGGCTGGCGGCACGCGGGGTGCCGCTCGGCTGAGTCCGGACGCGACGGATTCCCGGAGTAGCCCGTGGAACGACCGCGTCTACTTCCGCTCCAGCATCCGCTCGATCACGACCGCCACCCCGTCGTCGTTGTTGGCGACGGTCCGGCCCGAGGCCGCGGCGAGCACGTCCGGGTGCGCGTTGCCCATCGCGTACGACTGTCCCGCCCAGGTCAGCATCTCGAGGTCGTTGGGCATGTCCCCGAAGGCGACGACCTCCTCGTGCGAGATTCCGCGCTCGGCGCAGCACAGGGCGAGGGTGCTGGCCTTGGAGACGTCGGGGCCGCTGATCTCCAGCAGGGCGCTGGGGCTGGAGCGGGTGACGTTGGCCCGGTCGCCGATGGCGAGGCGGGAGAGGGTGAGGAAGGCGTCCGGGTCGATGGAGGGGTGGTAGGCGAGGATCTTCAGCACCGGTTCATCGGCACCGGGACCGTTCTCGGCCAGCAGCTCCTCGGCCGGGGCGAGATGGTCCGGGACCTCCATGTGCAGCTTGGGATAGTCCGGCTCCTGGTGGAAGCCGTACGTCTGCTCCACCGCGTAGACCGTGCCCGGCGCCGCCTCGCGCAGCAGCCGTACGGCGTCCAGCGCGTTCTCCCTGGCGAGCTCCCGCACCTTCACGAACCGGTGGGCACCGGGGCCGCCGTGCAGGTCGACCACCGCCGCGCCGTTTCCGCAGATGGCGAGGCCGTGGCCGTGGACGTGGTCGCTGACGACGTCCATCCAGCGGGCCGGGCGGCCGGTGACGAAGAAGACCTCGATACCGGCCTCCTCGGCGGCGGCGAGGGCCGCGACCGTGCGCGGCGACACCGACTTGTCGTCGCGCAGCAGAGTGCCGTCCAGATCGGTGGCGATCAGGCGCGGCGGTATGTCGGCTGCCGGGGTCTCGGGCTGTCGAGTCGCTGAGGTCACCCGCTCATTCTCCCGCATATGCCTGCACGACCGTGCGGGCGCCCGCACAGGTGAGACATAGATGACCCGCGGGCCACCTCACGCGTCCCTGGGTTGCTGTCTCAGCCCAGCTGTGCCGGTGCCTCCATGGCGATCTGTTCGAAGACCTTCTCGTCGGCGGCGAAGTCCGAGTCGGGGATCGGCCAGTGGACCACGATCTCCGTGAAACCCAGCTCCCGGTGGCGGCCGGCGAAGTCGACGAAGGCGTCCAGGGACTCCAGCGGGCGGCCGCGGTCCGGGGTGAAGCCGGTGAGCAGGATCTTGTCCAGCTCCCTGGTCTCCCGGCCGAGCGCCGCGCAGGCATCGGCGAGGCGGTCGATCTGGCCGCGCAGGGCCTGGAGGGACTGCTCCGGCGTGCCGTGCTCGTACAGCTTGGGGTCGCCGGTGGTCACCCAGGCCTGGCCGTGGCGTGCGGCCAGCTTCAGGCCGCGCGGGCCGGTGGCGGCCACCGCGAAGGGCAGCCGGGGCCGCTGGACGCAGCCGGGGATGTTGCGGGCCTCGTGCGCCGAGTAGTAGTCGCCCTCGTAGGACACCGAGTTCTCGCGGAGCAGTCGGTCCAGCAGCGGGACGAACTCGGCGAGCCGGTCGGCGCGCTCGCGCGGGGTCCATGGATCCTGGCCGAGCGCGGTGGCGTCGAAGCCGGTACCGCCCGCGCCGATCCCCAGGGTGACCCGGCCGCCGGAGATGTCGTCGAGGGTGATCAGTTCCTTGGCGAGGGTGACGGGGTGCCGGAAGTTCGGCGAGGTCACCAGGGTGCCCAGCCGAAGCCGGTCGGTGACGCCCGCGGCGCCGGTCAGGGTCGGCACGGCACCGAACCAGGGGCCGTCACGGAAGGTGCGCCACGACAGGTGGTCGTAGGTGTATCCGGTGTGGAAACCGAGTTGCTCCGCGCGCTGCCATGCCTCGCGGCCCCCTTCGTTCCAGCGGCGGTACGGGAGGATCACGGTGCTCAGACGCAGACTCATGGATCCGAGCGTATGCGCCCGGCAGTGTTTCACGTGAAACAGTGACTCTCAGTCACTGTGTGCGGCTCACTGAACATGTCCGGGCGGGGTCAGTGCGACGCGGGAAACCGCAGGTAGTGCGGCGGCACGGTGTGGGTCAGCCAGACCCCGTTGGCGCTGAGGTGGAAGACGTGGCCGTCGCGGTGCATGGCTGCCGCGTCCACGGAGAGCACGACGGGGCGGCCGCGGCGGGCCCCGACCCGGGTCGCGGTCTCGCGGTCGGCGGACAGATGGACGTCATGCCGGTTCATGGGCCGCAGTCCCTCGGTGCGGATCGCGTCCAGGCTGCGGGCTACGGTGCCGTGGTAGAGGTACGGCGGCGGGGTCGCCGGGGCGAGGCCGAGGTCGACGTCGATGCTGTGGCCCTGGCTGGCGCGGATGCGGGTGCCGTCGATGGCGAAGCGCTGTTTGTCGTTCGCGGCGACGACGTGATCCAGTTCTTCGCGGGTGATGCGGAAGTTGTGCGCGGCGGTCGCGGCGAGCAGCGCGTCGATCTCGACCCAGCCCGCCTCGTCGAGCGTGAGCCCGATCCGTTCGGGCTGATGCCGCAGGTGTTTCGAGAGGTACTTGGACACCTTCACGGTGCGTCTTTCATCCATGGCACCAGGGTGCTGGGAGAGACGTGAATCACGCGAATGATTTTGACCCGGATGTTTGATCCACAACCAACTGTAGTTATCCACAGGCTACTTGGCGTTTCTGTGGACAACTCCCTGTCATGTCAGCCCTCTTCGTCAAGATCGACTGGGGGCACTCCATTTGACGTGAGCGCATCCAACGCCCTTGCCCGCACCTCCCGTTCAGCCGCCAGCACGAAGAACTCCGCCGCCCGCTCCGCCCCAACCAGCCCCTCCACCGCCCGCATCGTCTCCTCGGGCACGGCCACGGAACGTGACGCCGGGCGCCCCCCGGCCCCCTCTCCGGAGCCCAGGTGCTGCCGCAGCTGCCGTACCGCCAACAGCCTCATCGCACGCGCGAGTTCCGCGTCCACCGTCTGCTGGGCGAGCGGCCGCAGCCGTCGTACGAGTGAGGCCGCTTCCGCCGCCTGCGCGTCGCTCGGTGCGTCGGGGCCCTGGAGGTAGCGGGCGAAGACGTGCTCGGTGGTGAACTCCAGGAAACGGGCGGCGATGTGCTCCACCTGTCCCCTCAACTCCCGCAGATGGCCCGAGATCGCGGAGAGCGGGACCCCGGCAGCGTGCAACTCGACCGCCACAGCCAGCTCTTGGGGACTCGGCACGAGGAAGAAGTCGTCGTCGCCGGGCACCGGTTCCAGGACGCCGAGCTCCACCGCCTCGGCGACCGCTGCCTCGTCGGGGACCCCGCCGAAGCGTGCGTCCAGCTCGGCGCGGGAGATCCGGCCGGCCTCCTCGTCGGTCCACGGGCCGTCGACCTCGGCGACCAGGCCGAGCACCCCGCGCAGTCCGCGGCCGGAATCGTAGGCCTCCAGGAGCTCCTTGATGGAGGCCAGGCCGTACCCGCGGTCGAGGAGGTCGGCGATCTGGCGCAGCCGGGCGAGGTGGGTGTCGGTGTAGATGTTGGCGCGGCCGCGGCGCTCCGGGCGGGGGAGCAGGCCGCGGTCCTGGTAGGCGCGGATGGTGCGGACGGTGGCGCCGCTGCGGTGGGCGAGGTCCTCGATGCGGTAGGCGGAGGTGTCGCTCACGCGGCCCCCCTTGCCGCCGGGGACCGCTTCAGATACTCCACCGCCCGGCTCAACGACCCTTCGCGCGAAGGGTGGTAGGACCGCCGGAGGTACCGCGGTATCGCCGCGCCGAGCTCCCGCCAGGCCGGCAGCAGGCCTTTCCGTACGGCCCTGTCGTGCTCCTTGAGGGAGTAGCGCGGCCGCCCGGCGAGCTGTGGGTCGTGCCGCATCAGGTAGGCCGTGCCCCATACCCACAGGTACAGCATCACGGGGGCGGTCACCGCCATGCCGGCGACGCGGCGGGCGTAGCGGGCGGTGCCGGTGCCGCCGCAGTGCTGGTACATGTCGAAGGCGACCGCGCGGTGTTCGACCTCCTCGGCGCCGTGCCAGCGCAGCAGGTCGAGCATGACCTCGTCGGCGCCGGCCCGGTCGAGACCGTCGGCGGCCAGGACCCAGTCGCCGAGCACGGCCGTGAACTGTTCGATGGCGGCGACGACGGAGAGCCGGAAACGCAGCCATTCACGCGCGGGCAGGGGAGCGCCCAGGGGCGGGTGCTCACCGAGGAGCCGCTCGAAGAGGAAGTCGACGTGCCGGGTGAAGTCGGCGGTGTCGAGCCGCTGCGCGGCCAGGTGGTCCAGTACGTGCGCGTGCTGGACGCTGTGGGTGGCCTCCTGGCCCATGAACCCCTTGACGTCGGCGCGGAGTCCGGCGTCCCGGACCAGGGGCAGGCCTTCCTTGAAGACCTTGACGAACCAGCGCTCCCCCGCGGGCAGCAGCAGGTGCAGCACGTTGATGACGTGGGTGGCGGTGGGCTCGCCGGGGATCCAGTGCAGGGGTGTGCGGGACCAGTCGAAGGACACCCGGCGCGGAGCGATCTCGTGGCTCACAGCGGCGGCTCCAGCCGGGCGAGCGCCCGGAGCGCTTTCGGCGCCCAGCGCGCGAGGGCGTGCGCGCCCCGGGCCTCGGGGGTGACGGGTACGACGGCCTGGTTGCGCACGACTGCGCGCAGGATCGCGTCGGCGACCTTCTCCGGCGGGTAGTTGCGCAGTCCGTAGAGGCGGGCCGTGCGTTTCTGGCGGCGTTTCTCCTCGTCGGCGTCGACGCCCGCGAAGCGCGCGGTGGAGGTGATGTTGGTGTTGACGAAGCCGGGGCAGATGGCGCTCACTCCGATCCCCCGGCCCGCCAGTTCGGCGCGCAGGCTCTCGCTGAGCATGAGGACGGCCGCCTTGGAGGTGCCGTAGGCGGACAGGGCCCTGGAGGGCTGGAAGGCGGCCGCGGAGGCGGTGTTGACGATGTGGCCGCCCTGTCCGCGCTCGGCCATCTGTCGGCCGAAGAGGCGGCAGCCGTGGATGACGCCCCACAGGTTGACGTCGAGGACCTTCTTCCAGTCCTCGACGCTGGTGTCGAGGAAGGGGCCGCCGAGGCCGATCCCGGCGTTGTTGACCAGGACGTCCACCACGCCGTACTCGGCGGCGACCTTGTCGGCGAGTTTCTCCATGGCCTGTTCGTCGGAGACGTCGACGGTCTCCGCCCAGGCCTCGGACGCGCCGATGAGCCGGGACAGTTCGGCGGTGCGGGTGGCGGACTCGGCGTCCCGGTCGACGGCCACCACGCGCGCGCCGGCCTCGGCGAAGGCGAACGCGGTGGCCCGTCCGATGCCGCTGCCGGCGCCGGTGACGAGGACGAGCTGGCCGCCGAACCGGTCGGCGTACTTGCCGGTGGCCTTCACGGTGGTCCGGCCTCCTTCGACGGAGGTCACGAACTCCGTGATCCACGCCGTCAGCTGGTCGGGGCGGGAGCGGGGGATCCAGTGCTTGGCGGGGAGGGTGCGCCGGGTCAGCCGCGGGGCCCAGTGGTCGAGTTCGTCGTAGAGCCGCTCGGAGAGGAAGGCGTCGCCCAGGGGTGTGATGAGCTGCACGGGCGCGTGTGCGTAGGCGTCGGTGCGCGGGCGGCGCAGCCGGGAGCGGATGTTGTCCCGGTACAGCCAGGCTCCGTGGGCCGCGTCGGTGGGCAGCGAGGCGGTCGGGTAGCCGTTGGCGGGGACCCTCTCGACGCGCTCCAGGAGACGCGGCCAGGCCTTGCCGAGCGGGCCGCGCCAGGCCAGTTCGGGAAGGGTCGGGGTGTGCAGCGCGTACACGTACCAGGACTTGGCGCCCTGGCCGAGGAGCTGACCGATCCGGCGCGGGGTGGGGCGCTTCAGGCGGGTGTCGATCCAGTGCCCGAAGTGGTCGAGGCAGGGGCCGGACATCGAGGTGAAGGAGGCGATCCGGCCCTCGGTGCGTGCGACGGTGACGAACTCCCAGGCCTGCACCGAGCCCCAGTCGTGCCCGACCAGGTGCACCGGCCGGTCCGGGCTGACGGCGTCCGCGACGGCCAGGAAGTCGTCCGTGAGCTTCTCCAGGGTGAAGCCGCCGCGCAGTGGCTTCGGTGCCGTGGAGCGGCCGTGGCCGCGGACGTCGTAGAGGACGACGTGGAAACGGTCGGTGAGGCGGGCGGCGACCTCGGACCAGACCTCCTTGCTGTCCGGGTAGCCGTGCACCAGGACCACGGTCGGGTGCCGCGGGTCTCCGAGTTCGGCCACGCACAGCTCGATGCCGCCGGTCCGTACCCGGCGTTCGCGTGCTCCGTCCAGCAAGGTCACTTCTCCTTTGCCCAGCGCCGCACGTGCGGCAGATCGTCATCCAGCCAGAAGGCGCTCTGCTCGGGGTCCGAGGAGTCGGTGACGACCAGGATCTCCTCGAACTTCGCGCCCGTGCCCCGGAATCCGAGGTGGGGTTCGACCGCCCACAGGCCCGGCCGCGGCGGGTGGTCGGAGAAGCGGTACGGCGACCACAGGGGCGACCAGCCTTCGCGGTGGCCGTGCAGGGCGTCGGCCGCGAGGCCCTTGAGGGACTGGGTGCCGAACCCGAAGAGGTGCGGCGACCAGCGGCGCTGCTTGACCTGGTCGACCTTGTGTGCGATCACGCCGAAGGGGTAGGCGCGGTGCCGGTTGGCGTAGCCCTGGCGGACCATGAGGCGGTCCACGTCCTCGTAGATCTCGCGCAGCGGCCGCCGCTCGCGGACCTCGCGCAGGATCAGCTCGCGATGTGCCTCCAGGTCGGCCATCAGCCGGTCCTGGACGGGGTGGACGCCGAGCGCGCCGGAGTAACCGATGTCGGCGGTGAAGCCCTCGTACACGGGGGCCATGTCCAGGATGAACGGCATCCCGGGCGCCAGCCGGCGGTCGGTGGGGAAGAACTGCAGCGGGACGCGGAAGCCGGTGAACGCGGTGCGGTCCCCGAACCAGGCGAAGGGCAGGTGGAACCAGTCCCGCACGCCTCGCTCGCGCAGCCACTCGCGCTGCATCCGGGCGGCCTGCCGCTCGGTCGTGCCGGGCTCCAGGCGGGCCGCGACGGCTTCCGCGCACTCGTACGCGAGCCGCTGGACCTTCTTGAACCCCCTGAGCCGTACGGAGAGTCCGTCGTGCACTGCCGTCGCCATGCCGCCCCCGTCCTGTCGACCGCGGTACGTGTCCGTAACGTGACACTGGCGAATGTGACAGTCGTTGGAGGCTGCGTCAATAGGGCCCGGTCGGGCTGTGGAAAACCTTGCCGATGTGGAAAACCCGGGCCGCGTTGTTCGACCTCAGGGTGACCCCTAGGTGCCCGTACGCCTGGAGTCTGATGCCGAGACAGCTCTACGGAGTGACGACCGGCGTGGTCCACGTCACTACATTCGATGACGTGACTGTGATCGCGACCGAAAGCCTGAGCAAGCGGTTCCCCCGGGTGACCGCGCTTGACCGGCTCTCCTTGGACGTCGGACCCGGTGTGACCGGACTCGTCGGAGCCAACGGAGCCGGCAAGTCCACCATGATCAAGATCCTGCTGGGTCTGTCCCCCGCCTCCGAGGGCCGCGCCGAAGTGCTCGGGCTCGACGTCGCGACCAAGGGCGCCGCCATCCGCGAGCGCGTCGGCTACATGCCGGAGCACGACTGCCTGCCGCCGGACGTCTCGGCGACCGAGTTCGTCGTGCACATGGCCCGCATGTCCGGCCTGCCGCCCACCGCCGCACGCGAGCGCACCGCGGACACCCTGCGCCATGTCGGCCTGTACGAGGAGCGCTACCGCCCCATCGGCGGCTACTCGACCGGCATGAAGCAGCGCGTGAAGCTCGCCCAGGCCCTGGTCCACGACCCGCAGCTGGTCTTCCTCGACGAGCCGACCAACGGCCTCGACCCGGTCGGCCGCGACGACATGCTGGGCCTGATCCGGCGCATCTACACCGACTTCGGCATCTCGGTCCTGGTCACCTCGCACCTGCTGGGCGAGCTGGAGCGCACCTGCGACCACGTGGTCGTCATCGACGGCGGCAAGCTGCTGCGCTCCAGCTCCACCACCGACTTCACCCAGACCACGACCACCCTCGCGGTCGAGGTCACCGACACCGACGAGCACCCGGACGGCACCCGCGCGGTGCGCGAGGCGCTCCACGCGCGCGGGGTGGAGGTCCTCGACTCCACCAGCGGCCTGCCGGGCGCCGGCCACATCCTGCTGCTGACCGCGCAGGGCGAGGAGACCTACGACGTCGTCAGGGACGTCGTCGCCGACCTCGGTCTCGGCCTGGTGCGCATGGAGCAGCGCAGGCACCACATCTCGGAAGTCTTCACCAGCGAGGACGCGAGCGACGACCAGAAGCGGAAGGAGGCCGTCGGCCATGGCAGTTGAGCACCCGGTCACCGCCCCCTCGGGCGACCAGACCCGCATCCACAACATCGGCTACCGCAGCTACGACGGCCCGCGCCTCGGCCGCTCCTACGCCACCCGCTCGCTGTACTCGCAGTCCCTGCGCGGCGCCTACGGCCTCGGCCGCTCGGTGAAGTCCAAGGTGCTGCCGATGCTGCTGTTCGTCGTGATGTGCGTGCCCGCAGCCATCATGGTCGCCGTCGCGGTCGCCACCAAGGCCAACGACCTGCCCGTCGACTACACCCGCTACGCGATCATCATGCAGGCCGTCATCAGCCTGTACGTCGCCTCGCAGGCCCCCCAGTCCGTCTCGCGCGACCTGCGCTTCAAGACCGTGCCGCTGTACTTCTCGCGGCCCATCGAGACCGCCGACTACGTCCGCGCCAAGTACGCGGCGCTGGCCTCGGCGATGTTCATCCTGACCGCCGCACCGCTGATCGTGCTCTATGTCGGCGCCCTGCTGGCCAAACTCGACTTCGCCGACCAGACCAAGGGCTTCGGGCAGGGACTCGTCTCCGTGGCACTGCTCTCGCTGCTCTTCGCCGGCATCGGCCTGGTCATCGCGTCCGTCACCCCGCGCCGCGGCTTTGGCATCGCCGCCGTGATCGCCGTCATGACCATCTCCTACGGCGCGGTCTCCACCCTCCAGGCCATCGCCGACGCCCAGGGCAGCGGCAGCGCCATCCCGTGGATCGGCCTGTTCTCGCCGGTCACCCTCATCGACGGACTCCAGTCCGCGTTCCTCGGCGCGAGCTCGGCGTTCCCCGGCGCGGTGGGCCCGAGCAACGGCGAAGGGGTCGTCTACGTCCTCGCCGTCCTCGGCCTGATCGCCGCGAGCTACGGCCTCCTGCTGCGCCGCTACAAGAAGGTGGGACTGTGACCACGCTCCAGATCGACCACGTCTCCCGCTGGTTCGGCAACGTGGTCGCCGTCAACGACATCACCATGACGATCGGCCCCGGTGTCACCGGCCTGCTCGGCCCCAACGGCGCCGGAAAGTCCACCCTCATCAACATGATGGGCGGCTTCCTCGCCCCCTCCACCGGCACCGTCACCCTCGACGGACAGCAGGTGTGGCGCAACGAGGCGATCTACCGGCACATCGGCATCGTCCCCGAGCGCGAGGCGATGTACGACTTCCTCACCGGCCGCGAATTCGTCGTCGCCAACGCCGAGTTGCACGGACTCGGCGCCAAGGCGGCCCAGAAGGCGCTGGCCACGGTCGAGATGGAGTACGCGCAGGACCGCAAGATCTCCACGTACTCCAAGGGCATGCGCCAGCGCGTGAAGATGGCGTCCGCCCTGGTCCACGACCCGTCGCTGCTCCTGCTCGACGAGCCGTTCAACGGCATGGACCCACGTCAGCGCATGCAGCTCATGGACCTGCTCAGGCGCATGGGCAACGAGGGTCGCACGGTCCTGTTCTCCTCCCACATCCTCGAAGAGGTCGAGCAGCTCGCCTGGCACATCGAGGTGGTCGTGGCCGGACGGCACGCGGCCAGCGGTGACTTCCGCAAGATCCGCCGCCTGATGACGGACCGCCCGCACCGCTACCTGGTGCGCTCCAGCGACGACCGCGCCCTCGCCGCCGCGCTGATCGCGGACCCGTCGACGTCCGGCATCGAAGTCGACCTGGCCGAGGGCGCGTTGCACATCCAGGCCGTGGACTTCGGCCGTTTCACCGCGTTGTTGCCCCGGGTCGCGCGCGACCAGGGCATCCGGCTGCTCACGGTCTCGCCGTCCGACGAGTCCCTCGAGTCCGTCTTCTCGTATCTCGTCGCGGCGTAGGAGGCCGAAGATGTACGACCCCACAGTCGCCCGACTCACCTACCGGGCCCTGCTCGGCCGCCGCCGGGCCCTCATCCTGGCCGCGCTGCCCGTCCTGCTGATCGTGATCTCCGTGATCGTGCGCGCCCTGGTGGGCGCCGACGACCAGACCGCCTCCGACCTGCTCGGCGGGCTCGCGCTCGCCACCATGGTGCCGATCATCGGTGTCATCGCGGGCACCGGCGCGATCGGTCCGGAGATCGACGACGGCTCGGTGGTGTACCTGCTGTCGAAGCCGGTCAAGCGGCCGACGATCATCTTCACCAAGCTGATCGTGGCGATCGCCGTCACGATGGTGTTCTCGGCGCTGCCCACCTTCATCGCCGGCCTGATCCTCAACGGCAACGGCCAGCAGATCGCCGTCGCCTACACGGTGGCCGCGCTGGTCTCCTCGATCGCCTACGCCGCGCTCTTCCTGCTGCTGGGCACGGTGTCGCGGCACGCGGTGGTCTTCGGGCTCGTCTACGCGCTGGTCTGGGAGGCCCTGTTCGGCTCCCTGGTCGCCGGGGCGCGCACCCTGAGCGTCCAGCAGTGGTCGCTGGCCGTCGCCCACAAGGTCGCGGGCGGGGACCTGGTCACCTCGGACGTCGGCCTGCCGACGGCCACGGTGCTGCTGGTCGTGGTGACCGTCCTCGCCACTTGGTACGCGGGACAGAAGCTGCGGTCGCTGACGCTGGCGGGCGAGGAGTAACGGGCGCTGCGCCTGATGCGGGGCTTATTGACAGGGGCTTCACCTCTGTCCGGGCACACTGGACAAAGGTGGACGTCCGGCTGCGAGTTGAAAGGGACGGGCATGGCAGACGACTGGGACGACCTCGTGCTGGACGAGGACTTCATACGCTCCGCCGAGACCTCCGAGCCGTCTGCCCGCGCCCGTATGCTCGCCGCGCGGTGGCGCCAGGAGTCCCCCGAGCCGCAGCCCTGGCGCTCCGACGAGCCGCCCGCGGGCTGGTTCTTCAGCAGGCGCCGCAAGCGGTGGGGACGCCGGTAGTTCGAACACCCGGCCGTTTTATTCGGTGGCGCCCAACCCGGCGTCCGGGCACGATGGTTGTCGTTCCCCACGATCTGGGAGAGGAGCCGGACGATGTCCATGCACGACAGTACGTCCAGCTCCCGTCGGGGCAGCCCGCGGAGGACTCCGGTGTAGTTACGCCACCGTCGAGTCCACCGCAGGACCTGCCCGGGGCGGCCGCTTCGAGCACGCGATGTCGCTCTCGCGTGAGGCCGCCCACCCGGAGGATTGGCCGAGTGGTAAGGCACTGGCTTGCTAAGCCATGGTCGGGTTGAAAAGCCCGCGCACGTTCGATCCGTGCATCCTCCGCGAGACGTTGTCACTGGGACTCAGCCGCGCTTCTGCCGGAGCAGGTCACGAAGGGGTTCCGCTCGGTGCTGCCGCGGCCGTCGGGCCGGCAGAGCTCGCCCGTCGACCGGTTGGGCCCCGGCGGCCAGGCCCGCGGCGTGGCGGGTCCGGCCGTGACCGTCAGCCCAGCAGACGCTCCAGCACCACCGCGATCCCGTCCTCCTCGTGGGAGGACGTCACCTCGTCGGCGACCGCCTTGAGCTCCTCGTGGGCGTCCGCCATCGCCACGCCGTAGGACGCCCAGGCGAACATCGGGATGTCGTTGGGCATGTCGCCGAAGGCGATCGTGTCCGCGGCCTTCAGACCCAGGCGGCGGGCCGCCAGGGACAGGCCGGTCGCCTTCGTCAGGCCCAGCGGGAGCAGCTCCACGATGCCCTGGCCCGCCAGCGCGACCGAGACGAAGCCGCCCGCGGCCCGCACCGAGGCCTGTGCCAGCTCGTCGTCCGACAGCTCCGGATGCTGGATGTAGATCTTGCTCAGCGGGGCCGCCCACAGGTCGGACGCGTCCGTGAACGGAATCGACGGAAGCGCGCCCGTCACCGAGTACCCCGGCCCGACCAGCACGTCTCCGTCGAGGCCGCTGCGGCTCGCCGCCAGGAACAGCGGGCCGATCTCCGCCTCGATCTTCGCGAGGGCCACCGCGGCCAGCTGCCGGTCCAGCGTCACCGAGGTCAGCAGACGGTGCTCGCCGGCGTGGTACACCTGCGAGCCCTGTCCGCAGACCGCGAGGCCCTGGTAGCCGAGGTCGTCCAGGATGTGCCGCGTCCAGCGGACACCGCGTCCCGTCACGACGATGTGGGCGGCGCCCGCCGCGGTGGCCGCGGCGAGCGCGTCCCGGTTGCGCTGGGAGACCGACTCGTCGGAGCGCAGGAGCGTGCCGTCGAGGTCGGTCGCGACCAGCCGGTAGGGGAAGCTCACCGGGCGACCGGCTCCAGCAGTTCCCGACCGCCCAGGTACGGCCGCAGCACCTCGGGAACCCGGACCGATCCGTCGGCCAGCTGGTGGTTCTCCAGGATCGCCACGATGGTGCGCGGTACGGCGCACAGCGTGCCGTTGAGCGTCGCCAGCGGCTGGACCTTCTTGCCGTCGCGCATGCGGACGGCCAGGCGGCGGGCCTGGAAGCTGTCGCAGTTGGAGGCCGAGGTCAGCTCGCGGTACTTGCCCTGGGTCGGGATCCACGCCTCGCAGTCGTACTTGCGGGAGGCGGAGGCACCGAGGTCGCCGGAGGCCACGTCGATGACCTGGAACGGCAGCTCGAGACCGGTGAGCCACTGCTTCTCCCACTCCAGGAGCCGCTTGTGCTCGTTCTCCGCGTCCTCGGGGGCGACGTAGGAGAACATCTCGACCTTGTCGAACTGGTGCACGCGGAAGATGCCGCGGGTGTCCTTGCCGTAGGTGCCGGCCTCGCGGCGGAAGCACGGCGAGAAGCCGGCGTAGCGCAGCGGCAGCTTGTCCGCGTCCAGGATCTCGTCCATGTGGTACGCGGCGAGCGGGACCTCGGAGGTGCCGACCAGGTAGTAGTCGTCCTTCTCCAGGTGGTAGACGTTCTCCGCGGCCTGGCCGAGGAAGCCGGTGCCCTCCATCGCGCGCGGGCGGACCAGCGCGGGGGTGAGCATCGGGGTGAAGCCGGCCTCGGTGGCCTGGGCGATCGCCGCGTTGACGAGGGCGAGCTCCAGGAGGGCGCCGACGCCGGTCAGGTAGTAGAAGCGCGAGCCGGACACCTTGGCGCCGCGCTCGACGTCGATGGCGCCCAGCGCCTCGCCGAGCTCCAGGTGGTCCTTGGGCTCGAAGCCCTCGGCGCCGAAGTCGCGGATGGTGCCGTGCGTCTCCAGGACGACGAAGTCCTCCTCGCCGCCGACCGGGACGTCGGGGTGGACGAGGTTGCCGAGCTGCGCGGCGAGGCGCTTGGTCTCCTCGTCGGCGTCGTTCTGTGCGGCCTCGGCGGCCTTGACGTCCGCCTTGAGCTGCTCCGCCTTCTGGAGGAGCTCGGCGCGCTCCTCCGGAGTGGCCTTGGGGATGAGCTTGCCGAGGCTCTTCTGCTCGGAACGCAGCTCGTCGAAGCGGACGCCGGACGACCTGCGCCGCTCGTCGGCAGACAGGAGGGCGTCGACGAGGGCGACGTCCTCTCCACGGGCGCGCTGGGACGCGCGCACTCGGTCGGGGTCCTCACGGAGCAGGCGAAGGTCAATCACGCGGCCAAGGCTACCGGTGCAGGGATACGGCCCACGACTCACTATTCGGGTCCGCACCAAATAATGGCTTACGTTCCGTTATGGGGGAATTGCGGAACGTGTCAATGAAAGGCGCCCCGGATCCCCGGGACGAAGCAGGTGCGAGGAGTCGGGTTGACTCGACTCCCTTGTGCGGGGCGGGAATTGGCGGACCGTTGTCCACAGGAATCCACACCCCGGGAAAGTTATCCACAGGCTGTGCGGAGGATCTGTGGACTCCGGAATTGATCACTCCGAAACATGGGGATCACGACGAGGATTCCCGGCGCAAACCCCTGTCTACCCCTACTTTTGAGTGGAAAGCGGTCACTCCAAAGGGTTACGCAAGGGAAAAGAATGGACGAAGGGTGATGTGCGCGAGCGTGGACGCCGGAGGGATCTGTACGCCGATTTGTCGACAGGGTCGCGCTCTGGTGTCGACTTGTCCCCAGGTCGAGAAGCTCGCCTGTGGATAACTCCTGTGGATAACTAAAATCTGCAGGTAAGACAGGTCAGAAGCGCCCGTCCTGGCACCGCGCCACCCAGTCCGCGGCCGCCATGAACTCCTGGTCCGAGGTGCCGGGCAGCGGCGCCAGCAGGTCTTCCTGTCCTTTGTCCGCACGCGGGTACGAACCGAGGAACCGCACCTCGCGGCAGATCCGCTTCAGCCCCATCAGCGCCTCCGCCACCCGGCGGTCGGTGATGTGGCCCTCGGCGTCGATGCAGAAGCAGTAGTTGCCGATACCGGCGCCGGTGGGCCGGGACTGGAGCAGCATCAGGTTGATACCGCGGGTGGCGAACTCGCCCAGCAGGTCGCGCAGCCCGCCGGGGTGGTCGTCGCGCTGCCACAGCACCACGGACGTCTTGTCGGCGCCGCTCGGAGCGGCGGGCCGGGCCGGACGGCCGACCAGCACGAACCGCGTCTGCGCGTTCTCGGCGTCGTGGATCCCGGTCTCCAGTGCCTGAAGGCCGTACCGGGCGGCCGCGAACTCCCCCGCGAAGGCCGCGTCGTACTGACCCTCCTGGACCAGCCGGGCCGCGTCCGCGTTCGAGGCGGCCGACTCCCAGTGGACGTCCGGGAGGTTCTTCTTCAGCCAGTTGCGCACCTGCGGCTGGGCGGCCGGGTGCGCGGAGACCGTCTTGATGTCCGTGAGCCTGGTGCCCGGCCTGACCAGCAGCGCGAAGGTGATCGACAGCAGCACCTCGCGGTAGATCATCAGCGGGGCGCCCGCGACCAGTTCGTCGAGGGTGGTGGTGATGCCGCCCTCGACGGAGTTCTCGATCGGCACGAACGCCGCCTCGGCCTCACCCGCGCGCACCGCGTCCAGCGCGGACTGGACCGACACGTACGGGATCAGCTCCCGGGTCGCCGCCTCGGGAAGCCTCCGCAGCGCGACTTCCGTGAAGGTGCCCTCAGGGCCGAGATAGGCATAGCTCGCTGGCATGACCTCACCCTAATGGCCCTTGTGGAACGGAGCCCGCCCGTCTCACGACCGGGTGAACCTGCGTGACCTCACCCCTCCAGCAGCCGCTGCCCCACGTACTCCCCCTCCGCCGCGCCGCCCGGCACCGCGAACAGTCCGCTGGACTCGTGCCGGATGAACTGGGAGAGCGCGTCGCCCCGGTCGAGCTTGCGCTGGACCGGGACGAAGCCGCGCAGCGGGTCGGCCTGCCAGCAGACGAACAGGAGCCCGGCGTCCGGCACGCCGTCCGTGTCGATGCCGTCATGGAAGGAGAACGGGCGGCGGAGCATGGCCGCACCCCCGTTCTGGTCGGGCCGGGTGATACGGGCGTGTGCGTTGATCGGCACCGCCAGATCCCCCTTGGCGTCCGTCTTCTCCAGGTCCATCGCGGTGGTCTCGGTGCCCCCGGACAGTGCGGCCCCGTTGGCCTTCCGGCGCCCGATGACGGCCTCCTGGGCCCCGAGCGACAGCTTCTCCCAGTCGTCGAGCAGCATCCGGATCCGTCGTACGACCGCGTAGGAGCCGTTGGCCATCCACGCCGGGTCCTTCGCGCCGGAGGCCGGGACGAAGATCCGCTCGTCGAAGTCGGGCTCGCTCGGCTTGGGATTGCGGGTGCCGTCCAGCTGGCCCATGAGGTTGCGGGCCGTCATGGGGTGGGCCGTGGCGCCCGGGGTGCGGTTGAAGCCGTTCATCTGCCAGCGGACCTTCGCCGCGCTGCCCGCGTCCTTCTGGATCGCGCGCAGGGCGTGGAAGGCGACCAGGGCGTCGTTGGCGCCGATCTGCACCCACAGGTCACCGTCGCTGCGGGCCTTGTCGAGGTGGTCGGAGGAGAAGTCGGGCAGTGGGTCGAGGGCGACCGGGCGCTGCTTCTCCAGCCCGGTCCGGGAGAAGAAGCTGTGCCCGAAGCCGAAGGTCACCGTCAGGGACGAGGGCCCGGCGTCCCGGGCGACATCGGTGTCGTCGGACCCGGAGGGCTCCCCGGCCATGAGCCTGCGAGCCGTCTCCGACCAGCGACGCAGCAGCGCCGCGGCCTCCTTGCGGCCCGCACCCGCCGCCAGGTCGAAGGCGACGAGGTGGCCGCGCGCCTGGAGGCCCTCGGTGATGCCGGGCTGATGTTTCACGTGGAACATCACCTCGGTGCTGCCCACGGAGGTCAGCGGAGTCGCCGCAGCGGGCGCGGCCGCATAGCCCACGGCCCCGCCGGCCGCGCCGAGCACGAGCCCGGTGGCGCCGGCGGTGCCGAGCAGGGCACGCCGTGAGATGCCCGGTCCCGAGGAGGGGTTCTCATCCGCCGAGGCGCCTGGGTCGACGACGGGGAGGGACGGTTCAGCCATGGTGCGGGTCAGCCGATCTGCGCGTTCTTGGAGACGGTCGTCTGGTCGATGTCGGAGGTCCGCACGGTCACGGCGATCTTCCAGTCGCCGGCCATGGGGATCTGCACGTTGCTCGCCGACCAGTGGCCGGTGGTGATGTGGTCGGGGGTGATGGCCAGCGGCCCGATCTTCTTCGCCTCCAGGGTGAGGGCGACCTTCACCTCGGGGATGTCGAAGGCGCGGCCGTTGGGCCGCTGGACGTAGACGTGCATCTCGTTGCCGCCCACGCGTGCCGGGTCGACGTCGACTGTCACGACGCCCTTGCCGTCCGTGCCGCCGGTGTCGAAGGACATGTCCAGGGTCACGGCCCCGGACCCGGCCTGACCCGAGGTCGAGGAGGAGGAAGACGAGGCAGCCGCCTTGGCCGCCTTGGCCTCCTCCTCGGTACGGCCGGGTTCGGTCTGCGTCAGCACGGTTGTGACGGCCAGCAGGACGACCGCGACACCCGCCTCGGCGAGCACCGAGCGGCGCAGTCCGAACCGGTGCGGATCGGCGTCCCGCGTCCGCTTCTGCCGGGCGGTGTCCATCGCGGCCTGCTGCCGGGCGAGTTGAGCGGCCCGCTTGGAGCCGCCGCCCTTGGCGCCACCGGCCTTCTTCGCGGCGCCGGAGTCCTTGGCACCGCCGGCCTCCTTGGCAGAGCCGGAGGCGCTCGCGGCCACCCGCTCCTTCTGAGGTGCCCGCTTGCCCGGTCGTACGACGGTGTCGGCCAGCTGGGCCGTCCAGCGCCGTGAGATGAACGCGATGCCGACCAGCACCGCCACCAGGCCGATCTTGACCAGCAGCAGCTGCCCGTACCGGGTCTCGGTGAACGCCGACCAGGAGCCGAGCTGTCGCCACGACTGGTAGACGCCGGTCGCCACCAGCGTGACCACGCTGCCGAAGGCGACCTGGGAGAACCGGCGTACGGCGGCCGACTCGACCGGCGCGTCCGACCGGTACAGCGCGACGAGCAGCGCGCTCAGTCCGCCGAGCCAGGTGGCGACGGCGAGCAGATGGAGGACGTCGACGGGCATCGCGATGCCCGTCTGGAGCCCGACCGAGGCGTGTTCGGCCATCGCCCAGCTGGCCGCGAGTCCGGCCGCGACGACGGTCCCGCCGATCGCGAGCCCGAAGGTGAGGTCCCGCTTCTCCTCGTCCTCGCGCTTGTCGTAGGCGCCGAAGAGCACGGAGATGAACAGGGCGGCGGCCGCGAGCAGCAGCAGCCGGGAGACGAGGGCCGCGCCCGACTTGGTCTGCAGGACGTTGCCGAGCAGGTCCAGGTCGAAGACGTCCCCGAGCTTCCCGGAGCCCGTGTAGGAGCCGCGCAGCAGGAGCAGCAGCAGGGTGGCCGAGGTGAGCGTGAGCCAGCCGCCGACGACGAACCGCTGCATGGGCCGCACTCCGGCGCCGCGCTGCCAGCAGGCCAGCACGAAGGCGGCGCCGCCGACCAGCACGATGAAACCGGCGTACGACATGTACCGGCCGAAGCCGTACAGCCAGCCGACGACTCCGCCGCCCGCGGTCTCCCCGGAGACCGAGACGGAGGTGACGGAGGGGGCGCCCACGGAGAAGGTGAAGGCGCCGGCGACGGGGTGGCTGTCGGCGGAGACGACCTGGTAGGTGACGGTGTAGGTGCCGTCGGGCAGGCCGCTGTGCACCTTGACGGCGTAGGTCGTGCCGCCGACCTCGAACGGCTTGCCCTGCTGGACGGCCTTGCCCTTGGGGTCGAGGACCCGCAGCGAGTTGTCCGACAGGGCGACCTTCTCGGAGAAGGTCAGGGAGACCTGGTCGGGTGCCTTGTCGACCACCACCCCCTGCTGGGGGTCGCTGCCGGTGAGCGCGGCGTGCGCGGAGGCGGGTCCGGCCGTGGTCAGCAGCAGACCGGCCGTGGCCAGGAGCAGCAGCACCAGGGTCCGGACGCGGGGGGCGATGGTCTGCGTCAAGGTGGTCCCTCCCTCAGTGTCCGGTCGTGGGGACGTACGTCGCCGACTTCACCGGCATCTTCACGACGACGGGGTCGGACTGGGCGAAGTGCAGTTCGACGGTGATCGTCTGGCCCTGTTCGGGCTTGCGCTTCAGCTTGTCGAACATCAGATGGTTGGCGCCGCTTTTGAACACGAGTTGACCGTGGGCCGGGACGGGCAGGCGGGAGACCTCCTCCATCGTGCCGCCGGTGGTCTCGTGCATCGTGATGGCGCCGTCGTCACTGGTCACCGAGGTCAGCTCGTCCTGCGACGAGCCGGGGTTGGAGATGGTCAGGAAGCCGGCGGCCATGTCGGCGGAGACGGGCTGCGGGATGTAGGCGCCGGAGACGGTGAGGTCCTTCGCGGAGGCGTCGGCGTCCGAGCAGCCGGCCAGGACGAGGGCGCCGACCAGGGCGAGAACGCCGGCCCCGGCGAGGGCGGCCGCCGACATCGCCGTACGCCTCACGGGTTCTGTCCCTTGATGATCTTGGGCAGGTCCTTGGTGTAGTCGTCGACGGTGGCGTCCTCGCCGTACAGGACGTACCCCGCGTCGGTCTTCGGGGAGAAGGCGATGACCTGGGTGCCGTGCACCGAGACGGTCTTGCCGGTCTTCTTGTCCTTGTGGGTCGGCTCGATGGAGATGCCGAGGGTGCGGGCGGACGCCTGGATGGTGGCGAAGTCACCGGTCAGGCCGACGAACTGGGAGTCGATGCCCTTGAGCCACTTGCCGAGCTCGGCGGGGGTGTCGCGGGCCGGGTCGGTGGTGACGAACACGACGGACAGCTTGTCCTGCTCGGACTTCGGCAGCTGCTTCTTCGCGACGGCGATGTTGTTCATCGTCAGCGGGCAGATGTCGGGGCAGTGGGTGTAGCCGAAGTAGATCAGGGTGGGCCGGCCCTTGGTCGCGGCCCGCAGGTCGTACTTCTGGCCCTTGGTGTCGGTGAGGACCAGGTCCGGCTTCTCGAACGGCTGGTCGAGGACGGTGGCGGCCTTGTCCGAGCCGGCCTCCTCGGAGACGACGGAGACGGGCGAGGAGCTGTCGTCACCGCTGCCGCAGGCGGAGAGGGTGAGGGTGGCGGCGGCGACCAGGGCGGCCGCGGCGAACATCTTCTTACGCATATCAGAATGTCCCAGATGTAAGGGTTCTGGAGTGCGCCGGGGTCCCTACGACCCCGGCGCACCTCCGCGGAACGGGGTCAGGCGTCGCTGCGCCGACGGCCGGCGAGCACGCCGTACGCCACGCCCAGGGCGCCGACGACGATGCCGACCACGCCGAGCACGCGGGCGGTGGTGTCACTGCTGTCGGCGGGGGCGGCCTCGGTGGTCGCGGCGGCGTTCTCGGTCTTGGCGTCCGCCTGCTCGGCGGCCGTCGAGCCGTGGTGTCCGTCCTCGGAGGCCGCGGACAGGGCGAGGACGGGAGCCGGCGCCTCGGGCTCCTCCGCGCCGTCCTCCTGGACCTCGATCCAGCGCACGACCTCCTTGTTCGAGTACGTCTGGATCGCCTTGAAGACCAGTTCGTCGGCGTCCTCGGGCAGGGCGCCGACGGAGAGGGGGAACTTCTCGAAGTAGCCGGGCCGGATGCCGCCGTCCTTGCCGGTGGCGGTCCAGGTGACCTTGGAGACGGCCTCGGTGATCTGCTCGCCGTGCAGCTTCAGGGGCTTGGCGAGCTTGGACTTGGTGACCTCGATCTTCCAGCCCGGCATCGGCTCCGGCATGACCGAGGCCAGCGGGTGGTCGGTCGGGAAGGCGACTTCGAGCTTGGTGGTGGAGGCGTTGTCACGCTCGTTGGGGACCTTGAAGTCCACCACCGCGTAGCCGCCCTTGGCGGCGGTGCCCTCGGCCTGCACGCTGACGTGCGCGAAGGCGGGCGAGGACAGGACAACCACGGCGGTGGCGGCGACGGCGCCGGTGACGGCGAGACGAGAAGCCTTCATGAAGGGCACTCCGGTTCGAAAAGGGTTCCGGTGAACAGGGATGCGCGTGCGTACACGCGCGTGCCGCACGACGGCGGCCCCTTAGTCACGTCCCTCGGGAGGTGGAGTGGTGGTCGCGTCGCGTCAGGCGGCGAGGACGAGCCGGGTGGCGACCGGCGGCCCGCGGCGGATCACCGTGTGCTGAAGTGCCGTGGTGCGCGGTCGGTGCGGCGCGCACGACGCCGTCAGCGGCGCACGCGGCCCGACCTCGGACGCCCCCGGCAGTCCGGCTCGCAGGGCGCGCACCAGCGCGAGCGCCGCGCGCAGGGATCGTACGAGCACCCCTTCCGCCACCGAATGCGCCGAGTACGCGGACAACTCGGTGAGGCGGAGCAGCGCCAGGTCCGCGCGCCGCAGCAGCCAGCCGGCGGCTGCGGCCGCGAGGACGTGGCCGAGGACCATCGGCAGGGACGGCAGCAGCGACAGGGCGGAGGAGCCGGAGGGCTCGGTCATGGCGTGCGCCGCGCCGGTGCTCGTGCCGGTCCCGGCTCCGGTCCCCGGCGCGGGATACAGCCGGGCCTCGACGAGGAGCCGTTGTGCCTGGGCCGGGCTGATCGCCGCCGCCGTGGTTCCGCACAGCAGCCGTGCGGCCTGCTGGACCAGGGCGGTGTCGGACGCCTGCGGCATCGACGACATCGTCATCGTGGTCGTACCGTGCTGCCCCCACCCGAACAGCACGTGCAGCACGGTCTGTCCGACGGTCAGCAGGGTCGCTATGCCCGGCAGGGACCGCTCCCGCCCGGCGAGGGGCGCCACGACCAGGACCGCCCCGGCGAACCCCGCGCCGAGCGTCCACAGCGGGACGGTCGCGCAGGAGGCGATCGCGTGACCGGCCGCGGCCAGCACGACGCAGACCGCGGCGAACACCGCGGCCCGCAGAACCCGGAGACCCGCTCCGGAACGCGCGTGGGGGGCAGTCATGGCGGGCTCATCATCGCACTGGGCTTACCGGCGCCATACGGCAGGTCCACAAGATGACGTACGGGGGGTACGACCGGAAGGTCGCTTCTGGTCCGTCCTGCCCCACATACACCGTCCATCGCTGCCCGCACATCGCCCATATGGGCGGCATCACGTCCACGATGCGCTTACACCCGGGCGCACGCGGCAATACGTAACGGTATGTCGAGCCGCGGCCAGGAGGCAGCAGCATGAGCATCTGGTGGTCACTCCATCTGCGGCGCGAGGCTGCGAGCGTGCCGCTCGCCCGGCGCCTGCTGCTCGGCACCATGGAGACCGCGGGTGTCGATCCGGATGTCTCCTACGACCTCTCCCTCGCTCTGAGCGAGGCCTGCGCCAACGCGGTGGAGCACGGCGGGCAGCAGGACTCCTCGACGGCGTACCGGGTCACCGCCTACCTCGACGGCGAGAAGTGCCGTATCGAAGTCACCGACTCCGGTCCCGGATTCGCCCGCCCGCAGCCGGTCCCGCCGCTGCGCCCGGTGCCCGGCGAGGCGGAGAACGGCCGGGGCCTGTGTCTCATCCAGGAACTCGCCGACCACGTCCACATCGGCAACAAACCCGGTCGCCGCGGGGCCGTGGTGAGCTTCGACAAGATCCTGAAGTGGAAGAAGGACGCCCCGCTGATGGCGGTGTGATCCGATGTCATGACTCCGGGGGCTTCCGGTCTGCATACTGACCGGGGCCGGCTGCTGTGTCGCCGGAGTCACGGGAACGCCGGGCCGTGGGGGGACTGCCGATGGCGTGGACGGTATGCGCGAGGGACGGCCGGCGGCTGTCGGTCGAGGAGCGGGGGGACCCCAAGGGGCGTCCGGTGTTCCTGCTGCACGGCACCCCCGGGAGCCGGCTCGGCCCCGCCCCGCGGCCCTCGGTCCTCTACCGCATGGGGGTCCGGCTGATCACGTTCGACCGTCCGGGATACGGCGGTTCGGACCGCAGCGTGGGCCGTACGGTCAGCGCGGCCGCCGAGGACGTACGCCTGATCGCCGACGCGCTCGGCATCGGGCGGTTCGGTGTGGTGGGCCGCTCCGGGGGCGCCCCGCACGCGCTGGCCTGTGCGGCGCTGATCCCGGAGCGCGCGGCGCGGACCGGGGCGCTGGTCGGGCTCGCCCCTCCGGACGCCGCCGATCTCGACTGGTTCGACGGCATGACCGAGGCCAACGTGCATGCCTACGTCAACGCGGCGGCCGGCCGGCACCGGCTCACCGCCGCGCTGGGCCTGCGTTCGCTGACGATCCGCGCCGATCCCGCGGCCATCGTCGCCGAGATGCGCAGCGGGCTGCCGGAGTCGGACCGCCGGATCGTCGCGGACGCCGGGATCCAGGCCATGCTGGAGCGCAACTTCGCGGAGGGGCTGCGCAGTTCCGCCGACGGCTGGGTGGACGACGTGATGGCGTTCAGCACGGGCTGGGGCTTCGACCTCTCGGGCATCACCGCCCCCGTCGTCCTGTGGCACGGCGCGGAGGACATCTTCGCCCCGGTCGAACACACCCGCTGGCTCGGCCGCAACATCCCCGGCGCCCTCGTCGAGGTCGAACCCGACGCGGCCCACTTCGGAGCCCTCCGCGTCATGACCCGCTTCATCGGCTGGGCTTCCCACCACGAGTGACTCCGTCGGCGGACCGGCTGGGCTCGCGGCACCGTACGCCTTGCCCACCGACCCCAGCCGACCCGGAGCCGGCCTCACCCCGGCCGACCCGGAGCCGGCCCCACAACGACCACCCCCCTCACACCTGCTGCGGCTCCAGATCCCGGTCGATCCGCCGCCACTCCGTCGTCGCCTCGCTCAGCGGATGCGTCTCGCCCAGCCGTTGGACCAGTTCCGTCTCCGCCTCCTGGTGGAGCCTGGTGGCCTCCTTGTCGTGGCCCAGGGCGCGGAGCGTGATCGCGAGGTTGGCCATGCTGGCCAGCGTGTCGGGGTGGGTGGGACCGAGCCGTTTGCGCAGCCCCGTCACGGCGAGCCGCTCCCAGTGCTCGGCCTCCTCCAGGCGGCCGAGGTCGGCGAGGGCGTTGGCCAGGCTGGTCCCCGCGCTGAGGGTGGCCGGATGCTCGTTGCCGAGGGCCTCCGCGAGCGCGGTGTGAGCCTGTTCCGCCAGCTCCGCGGCCGTCGCCGTCTCACCGAGGGCCCGGTGATAGGTCGCCAGGTTGTTGATGCAGAACATCGTGAACGGATGCTCGGGCCCGAAGGAGTTCCGGTACCCCTCCAGCACCTCGGTGACCTGCCGTACCGCCCGCTGCGCCCCCTGGTCGGGATCGGTCGCGAGATAGTCGGCGGCGAGATTGAGCCCGCAGGCCAGCTCCTCGGGAATGGAGCGGCCGTACCGGTCCCGGTAGCGCGTGTGGGTCTCCCACGTCTGCTCGCTCAGCTGCAACGCCTCCGCGTGCCGCCCCGCCCTGCGCAGCGACACCGCGAGGCTCTTGTCCACCCTCAGCACCTCCGGCACATACGGGTTGAGCACCTGCCCGAACAGCTCCCGCACCTGCCGCAGGATCTCCACGGATTCGTCGTACTCGCCCAGTTCCCGCAGGTCGCGCGCGTAGTGGCTGCGGGTGGTGAGGGTGTAGGGGTGCAGCGGGCCGTCCAACGCGGTACGGCGGCGCACGGTGTCCTCGTCGAGCCGCCGGGCGGCCTCGCTGTCCCCGGTGAGCCGGTGGTCGATGGCGAGGTTGTTGGCGGAGCGCAGGGTCCGCGAGTGATCCTCGCCGAAGATCTCCCGGAACCCGTTGTAGTTCCGCTGGTCCAGCTCCAGCGCCTCCTTGAAACGGCCGAGCGCCCGCAGGTCGGCGGCCACGTTGCCGGAGGTGATGAGCAGGGACGGGTGGCCGTCGTCGAGGAGCTGGCGCTGCCGGGCCAGGGTGTCCTCGTCCATCTCCCGGGCGGCCTGGTACTCGCCCTGCGAGCGCAGGATGTTGGCCAGCTCGAACCGCAGGTTGAGGATCTGCTCGTCGTTGGAGTCCGCGAACTCGGTGCTCCAGAACTCGTCGAGCTGGGTGCCCAGGGTGCGCGCGAGATGGAGTTCGCCGCGCTTCCACAGGTAGCGCATGCGGTCCACCATCAGCTGCCGGGGCTCCTCCTCGGCGCACTCACGGATGTTGGAGGGGACCAGGTGCGGCCAGATCACCTCGAACTCGGGCCACTTGGCGGGGTCGTCCACCGCGTCCTCGGAGGGCCTTATGGCGGCGAGGATGCGGTGCACCTCGTGCACGGTGTCCTCGGCCACCCGCGGGTCCATGCTGTCGCGCACCGCGGCCTGCACCAGCCGGTGCACCTGGATGGAGTTGTCGGTGGCGTCGACCTTGGCCAGCGCGAACCGGTTCAGCGCCTGGGTGACCTTGCCGAGCATGTAACGGGCGCGCAGGTCCTTGTCGTACGGCAGCAGGGCCTTGATCATCGCGTCACTGCCGACCAGGGACATCGAGATGGGCTCCGCGGACAGGAAACTGCACAGTTCGAGGAGGCGGGCCGCCGCCGGTGACTCGTGGCGCAGCCGGGCCACGGAGATGTTCCAGGTGGCGCCCACCGAGGACGGGTACTCCACGGCGTTGACGGCGGCCTGGACCGACAGCACCTGGGTGCTCTGGTCGCGCAGCTGCTCGATGTACTCGCCGACGGGCGTGGCCGTGGTCGCCAGCCAGGCCGCCGCGACCTCGATCGCCAGGGGCAGGTCGCCGACCGCCTCGGCCACCAGGGCCGCGTCCTCCTCGCGCAGCCCCGGCACGCGCGCGGTCAGGTGCTCGACGCTCTCCTCCCGGGTGAAGACCTCGACCTCCACGGTCCGCACCCGGGTCGAGGTCGGCTTGGTGCGGGTGGTGACCAGGAGGTGGCCGTAGACGTCGTCCGGGATCGGTCCGGTCTGGTCGCTGAAGCGGTTCAGCACCTCGTCCAGGTCCTCGACGTTGTCGAAGACCAGCAGCCAGCGCTTGTACGGGCGCCCGGCCCGCAGTGCCTGGAGCGCGGCCACGGCGGCCTCGGACACGTCGTCGCCGATGCCCGGGGCGAGCCGCCGCCCGAGGTCGGCGAGCTTGGGCGCGACCAGGTCGGGCTGTTCGGCGTCGACCCACCAGACCAGGTCGTAGTCGGGCTTGAAGCGGTTGGCGTACTCACGGGCGAGCTGGGTCTTGCCCACTCCGCCGAGACCGTGCAGCACCTGGGGCAGCCCGCCGCCGGGCCCGACGGTGACGAACTGCCGGCGCACCTGCTCCAGGATCGAGGAGCGGCCGGTGAAGAACGGGTAGCGGGGCTGGACGTTGGACACACTGGTGCTGCTGTTGGGGAAGCGGGCCCCGTGCGGCCGGGTGGAGGGCTGCGGCGAGCTGGGCCGGCCCAGACCGGTCAGCAGGGCGGCCGTCGCCGTCTCCTCGTCCAGCCGGGCCAGGTCGATGGTGCCGCCCCGGCTCGCGTACGGGATCTGCTGGACGTCCCCGACGCGCAGCGCGACCGGCTGGTGCTTGCTCGGGCCGCCCGAGTGCACGGTGGCCTCCCACGCGGCCTGCGCGGTGCGCGAGCCCAGGAAGGCGGGGGAGACCACGGCGAGCGCCCGCTGCGAGCCGCCGGACACCGCCTCCGAGCCGAGCTCCAGGGTCGTCATCGACCGCAGGTCCTGGGAGGTCACCTCG
Source organism: Streptomyces sp. NPDC057253 (assembly GCF_042669125.1). NCBI lineage: Bacteria > Bacillati > Actinomycetota > Actinomycetes > Kitasatosporales > Streptomycetaceae > Streptomyces > Streptomyces sp. NPDC057253. The sequence goes on from NZ_JBHUXV010000027.1 coordinate 85,237, forward strand.
AAGCGTGCCTCGCGCAGCACCGCCTCCAGCCAGTCCGCCCACATCCGGTCCTCGGAGACGTACTGCAACAGCAGCTTCGACGGCGGCAGGGGGCGGCGGCGGGTGTAGGCCGCGACGTACTGGTTGCGCTTGACCTCGTTCATGGCCGGCAGTGAGGTCACCCGGCCCCCGGTGACGACGGAGGTCAGCCGCTCGCAGGCGGTCAGCATGGAGCTGGCGACCTTGGGCGGGTCACCGAAGGGGGCGAGGATCTCCTCGTAGGCGTAGTAAGGGCGGTAGGGGATCTCCACCGAACCCCAGTAGGCGGTGAGTTCGTCGGCGTCCATGCCGCTCGGCAGGCCGTCGAAGCGTTCGCGGGCGAGCGCCCGTCCCGCGTCGACCTTGTCCTTCTCGCCGTCGTCGATGCGCATGGCGACCGGCAGGATGCGGATGCCCTTGTCGTCGTACCGCTCCTCGATGTGCTGGGCGACGGCGGCGGCGCCCTCGATGCTCTGGTCGCTGAGGGTGTAGCAGACCACCAGGGTGCTGGGCATCTGCACGGTGCAGATGTCGGCGAGGTCGCTGTGGCCGGTGCGGCTGTCGATCAGGGTGAAGTCGTAGTAGCGCTCCATGTCCGCGCGCATCGCGTCGAAGAACTGCCCGCCGCCGTAGCTGTTGTAGAAGCTGTCCCAGTCCATGTTGCCGACGATCGGGTAGTCGCGGTGGCGCATGCCGGCCGACAGGAAGTCCAGGCTGCCGGGCTCGGGGAAGGCCCAGTCCAGGGAGAGGGCGTGCGGGCGGACCCGGGCGTAGTGGCGGTGCCAGTCCGGTTCGCGGTCGGGCAGGTCGCGCAGCGCCTCACGGCGGTAGTCGTCTATCAGGTTGATCAGGCCAGGGGTGGCCTGCATTAACGAGGGCTTCAGGAACGGGTGGAAGAACCTGTGCAGACCCGGTGCCTCCAGGTCCCAGTCGACGGCGAGCACGCGATACCCGTTGGCGGCCAGGATCCAGGCCACGTTGGCGAGCGCCATGGTCCGGCCGGTCCCACCCTTGTACGAGTAGAAGGTGATCACTGAACCCTTGCGGTTCTCGGTCATGGAGCCCTCCGCTGTGTAGGCCTTGCGCTTCCCTCGTGCCGTGTGCGCCGGGGTCCTGCGGGCGGGTCCGCGCAGGTGGCCGGCGTCGCGCTCAGATCTGGGATCCCAGCCTGGGCAGCCGCGGGGGATCGATGGGTGGCCCCTTCGGCGGATAGGTTCTCGCATGGGCCTCGTAGTAGTTGACCGCCTGTCGTACGGCCTTCTGGAGTTCGAGCTGGAAGGCCTCCAGGGTGCGTATGGCACCGCCGGGCGACCGGTGGCCCGAACCGACCACCTGCCGTGCGGCCAGCACCCGGTCGGTGAGCTCCTGCAACTGCCGGTCCCGCTCCGGGGGGATGGTGTCGTCCCGGTGCTGCGGGATCATCACGCTGATCCAGGGACGCTGCCGCTCGGCCAGCTGAGCCATGAGTTCCGTCACGCGCGGGGAGTCCAGGGCCCACCGGTCGAGCAGCAGCAGGGCGGGTGTGGTGGGCGGGCCCATGGTGAGGATACGGTCCGACTCGTTCTCGAAGTCGCTGACGGTGACCCGGTAGTTCATGGCCCGGACGAGGTCGGCGGCGTGCTCCGCGAGGGAGCGGGTGGAGACCGGATGGTAGGGGTTCCATTCGAGCGGGGTGTCGCCGTAGTAGTCGGCCGCCCGGCCCGGTGGCAGGTCGGACCGGGAGCGGGCGATCACGGTGACGTCGAACTCGGGCAGGTGGGCGCTGTCCCCGAAGGCGCTGGGCAGTGACTCGTACTGCCGGTAGACCTGCCCTTCCTCCAGGTCGATGGCCCTGCTGGCGCGCACGATCCGCTGGGCGAGCCGGTAGACGGCGAGTTCGTACTGGTCCTTGAGATAACTGAGCTTGGTCAGTCCGTAGAACCCCTCCGCCGCGTAGTCCTCCCCGAAGTCCGCGTGCTGGAACTGGAGGTCCTTGGCCACCTGGGGAAGCTGGGCGAGTTCCACCGGTACCCATAACGCGGGGACGATGGCGCTCTCGCGTGACTCCCCGCGCAGGGTGCGGCGGTAGATCTCCCGCTGCGAGAACGCCCACCACTCGCGGCCGCACTGTTCACTGATGAAGTACCGGGGCGAGTACAGCGGCACGAACACCTGGCAGCGGGCCAGGTTCTCCGACAGCTCGTCCGTCCACCGGGTGCCCAGCGCGATCCCCTGGTCGAGGAATCCGGCCCTGGCACCCACGGGTAACGACGTCATCTCCAGGATGTGCGCGCACAGGCCGTCGTAGAGCTTTTTCACCCACGCGTTGGGGCCGGCGATCTCGGAGTCGTTCCGCGGTGTGTGCGCGTAACTGAGGAAGAAATACGGCCGCCCATTCCTGGGGTCGTCTGGATCCCCTCGCACGAATACCCCCCGATACGCCGTCCGACCGAGCTTCAGTGTAGGAACCACCGCCTCATCAGCGAAACGGTACGGCGGACCCGACTGTGCGAACGGGGATATGTCGGAAGGGGATATGACGGAGTGTCGATCCCCGGCATCAGTCCCCGGCCGTGGTCCGGACCTTGTGGTCCGCCGCCGTGCGCCGCGCGCTGATCAGCGCGTCGGCGCTCACCGGTTCCGTCAGCCGGGTCGCCACGGTCTCCCCCATGGCCGTCACGAAGCGCTCGCCCAGTGCGGTCAGGGCGCCGGAGCCGATCAGGGTGTCCACGGCTTCCGCGGTCTGCTCGCGCCACCGGGCGAACCGGATCTCTGCGTCGTGCGCCGCGGCACCGTGCGTGCTCCGCAGCCGGGCGCGCCAGTAGTCGACGACGGCGATGTGCGCGTACGTCCCCTGCAACAGCCCTTCCAGCGGACGCGGATCGGGGCGCCAGGGGGCGTAGAACAGCCGCTCGCAGGTGGGGTCGTAGAGGTCCGCGACATCGAGTACGGCGCCCAGCTTGACGTGCTGGAACTCGTGGACCAGCAGACAGGCCAGGGTGTGGGGGGCGCCGGGCCGGGCGATGCCGACCGCGCCGAAGGCGTCCCGGGCCGCGGAGCTGATGTCCGCGCCGGCGGCGGCATCCCGCAGCGGGGTGACGACGCTCAGGCCCGCGGCGATTCCGGGTGCGTAGGCGGGCAGTTCACGTCGGATCCACTCCCACGCGGCGGCGAGGTCCTGGTGCCACCTCTCGGCCGCCGCCGCGGTCAGCCGGGCCCGCACGGGGTAGCCGTGGGCGTCCCGCCAGGGGTCGGTGTCCTCCAGGGCGACGGCCCAGCCCGGCAGTTCGAACCGGTGCCGGCCCCACCACGCGGGATCCACGGAGGACTTGCGGCCCACGGTGTGCTCACGCCCGGCGATCCGGACGATGAAGCCCTCGTCCGTGCCGGAGGTGACCTGCGCAGACACCGATGCCGATGCCGATGCCGCGTCCGCCACGACCAGCGAGCCGAGGGTCGGCAGCCGCAGCACCCCGGAGCCGGTCGGCACGGTCACGGAGCCGGCCCGCCCGGAGCGCAGCAGCGCGGCGGCGGCCAGTTCCGCCACTCCGCGCATCGCGATCGGCCCGGCCTCGCCGTCGCCGCGCAGCACGCGCTGCGCCCAGGGGCGCAGATAGGGGTGGGCGAGGACCGCGTCCACCGACTCGGGCGCCTCGGCGTCGAGGACCGCGAGGGTCTCCCAGGCGGCCGTACCGGTGTCGTCGTGCGGGCTCTCGTGCCAGACGGCGGCGAGGAGTTCGCGGTTGACGGTGAGTTCGTGCCGGGCCAGCCGGTCCACCGCGTCGGCGCCGCCGAACCCGGCGGCGATCTCGGCCAGGTGCGTGTCGTCCAGGGGGAGGTGGGGCATCGGCGTCCTCGATGGTTCCCGGTCGCGGATCCCGGTGATCAGCTGCTTCAGGTCGGCGCAGTACACGGACGGGTTCATGAAGGTGCCGCTGCCGCCCTCGGAGCGGTAGCGGTGTGCGTACAGCCCTCCCCCGCACGAGCGGACGACGGGACAGTTCCGGCAGGTCTCGCACAGCCCGTCCAGCCCCTGCTGCCGGGCGGTGATACCGGGGTGCAGGGCCATCTCGTCCAGGGAGTTGACGGCCACGTGCAGACCGGTGCCGGGCGCTCCGTCGTACGCGGTCTTCAGGGAGTCGGCCTGTTCGAGCGCGCCGTCGGTCTCGATGACCGCGAGTTCCACCGGCGCCAGCCCTAGGGACTCGGTGAGGCTGCTCGCCCCGCGCAGGGTGCGCAGCACGGAGTCCAGGACCCGCACCCCCATGGGCCGGCCGGCGGCGCTCCAGCGGTCGTGGACCCGCAGCAGCCAGTCGCCGTACGGCGTGGCGGAGGTGCCGGTGTCGGGGCGGGGCGGGGGCTCGTCCCAGGTGGCGTGGGGGAGCAGGAAGTCGATGCGGGGCGGGGCGAGTTCGGCGAGGGCGTCGTAGACGGTGACCGGGTCGTTGCGCAGGTCGACCGTGCAGAGCAGGCCGGCGAACAGGTGCCGGTAGCGGGGGCCGCGCAGCAGGTCGATCGCGTGCAGGACCCGGGTGTGACTGCTGCGGCCGTCACGGTAGCGGCGGTGCAGGTCATTGGCGGCGCGGTCGCCGTCGAGCGAGATGCCGACCTTGATGTCGTACTCCGCGAACAGCTCGCAGAATTTCTCGTCGAGGGTGACGCCGTTGGTGTGGATGCGCAGGTCGAGGGCGCTGATGCCGGACAGGGCGGTGGATAAGCTCTGCGCGGCCCGGCGGAGCCTGGTCCGGCCGGCGAGGAGGGGTTCCCCGCCGTGCAGGACGACGTGCACGGTGTCGAGCCGGTGGGTGCGGGCGTGGTCGGCGATGCGGCGGGCCGTGAGGTCCAGCAGCTCGTCCGAGATCACCGTCGGCCGGCCTCGCCAGCTCTGGTCGGCGTGCTCGAAGACGTAGCAGTGGTCGCAGGCGAGATCGCAGCGGCTGTGCATCTTCAGCACGAACTGGCTCAGGGGGTGCGGTGAGGGGTCCATCAGCGCACTGCGCGTTTCCTGCCCGGGGGGACAGGGGTCAGACGGCCGACTGGAACGCCGCGACCGAGACCTGGGCGGGCCCGCGGTCGGGGTTGCCCTGCGGGACCACACGGGTGAGGGCACCGGAGCTGAGGCCGTCCGCCCGGGCGGCGAGGCGCACCAGGGGGATCCGCTCCCCGGCGGTGGACTGCTTCCCCGGCTCGTCGGCCGCGGTGGTGGTGGGCGTGTTCATGGACGAACCTCGATCTTCCGTGTGCCCGCTGGTCGGTCCACGTAAGGCGGATATTACGGACATCCGGAGCGCATCGCGCGCTAACACGCTCTGGGTGAACGACCCCGGAGCGGGTGTCGCAGGGCAGATATAAAACCACACGCCAACCCAACTGCGTTCCCCTCTGGGTGAGTTGAGCATGTCAGTGCATTTCTTCGACGGCACGGCCATGAGGGGGTCTGAGCGGCCACGACGCACCCAGGGCCGTGCTGGTAGGGAGACAAGGAAAGCCCAAGCGGTTCCACCCCCGAGATCTGTTTGCGAAGATTTTACCCGGCCGGGGCGTTTGAGAAACGGCGGCGCCCGCGCGCAATTCACCCGACCGATGCACACCCGCGCCACCCCTTCCGGTTCCGCCGGAACTCTCAGCCCCCGCACAGCCTCCCCTCACGCCCCTGATGGACGCCGTTCCTACCGTCCCGTCCATGACGGGAACAGGTACGGCCATGAGCAGCCGTGAGGACGAGGCGCTGGCGCTGGCCGCCGTGGACGCGCTGACCGGTCAGCTGGCCCTGGCCCCCAAACCCGGCCTCCCCGACCCCCGTGACCTCGGTGCCCCCAGGACCCGCAAGGACCACTGCTCCCTGCGCTGGTCGGCCAGGGCGCTCGCGCCGGGCCTCGCGGCGATGGCCGCGGCCGCCCGCCGCACCGGCGCACCCACGCCCCAGCTCCGCGCGGAACTGGGTGCGATCGGCCGCTGCACCGAGCACTCCGTGGGCCTGGCCGGCGGCGGCCACCGCGGCGCCCTGTGGACCCTAGGTCTGCTGGTCGCCGCGGCCGCCCTCGACCCCGGGGCCCGGTCGACGGACGTGACGACGACCGCCAAGAAGATCGCCGCGCACCCCGACAAGCGGGCCCCGCGCCGGGCCTCCCGAGGCTCCTCGGTCTCCGCGAAGTACGGTGCCGCCGGCGCCCGCGGGGAGGCCCGCGCCGGATTCCCGCACGTCCGGCGGGCGTTGGACGCGCTTACCGCCTCCCGCACGGCGGGCGCCGCCGAGACCGAGGCCCGTCTGGACGCCCTGCTCACCGTGATGTCCACCCTCCAGGACACCGAACTCCTGCACACGGCGGGCCCCTTGGGCCTGCGGCACGTCCAGGCGGGCGCCCGGGGCGTCCTGGAGGCGGGCGGCACCACGACCGACGCGGGCCGCGAGGCCCTGCTGGCCCTCGACGCCGATCTGCACGCACGCGCGTGGAGCCCCCGCGGCAGCGCCGGGCTGCTCGCGGGGGCCCTGTTCGTGGACGCCCTTCCGGCGGCGGTCAGTTCACGAGCACCGGCTGCCTGACGGGCGTCTCCGCCCGCCCGGCGGCCCGACGGGTCGCAGGCCCCATCGCGTACGACGCCCCGAGCGTCACCGCTCCCAGCAGCAGCCACCCGGGCGTGCCCCACTCCACCAGCAGCGTGGTGAGGACCAGCGGCCCGAGCGTCCGCGCCACGGTCACCCCGGTCCCGAAGAACCCCTGGTACTCGCCGACCCGCTCGGCCGGAGCCAGGTCGAAGGAGAGCTGCCAGGACCCCGCCGACTGCCCCATCTCGGCCGCCACCTGAAGCACCGCACCGACGACCAGCGCACCCACGGCCACCCACGGCGAGGCCCCCGCCGACAGCGCGAACACCGCGCACGCGGCCAGCATGACCCACCCCGACCGCCGCACCGCGCGGGTGGCCGACCCGAGCCCGCTCACCCCGCGGGCCATCCGCACCTGGAAGGCCATCACGGCCCCGGTGTTGAGCACGAACAGCGCGGACACCACCCAGGCGGGAGCCGCGGTCCGCTCGGCGATCCAGAGCGGGATCCCGAGGCTCAGCAGGGGCATCCGCAGCAGCAGGACGGTGTTCAGCAGCGTGATCACGGCGTACGGCCGGTCGCGCAGCACACTGGGGCCGTGCCGCTTCCCCGAGGGCACCCCGGGCGCCACCGACGGCAGCCGCAGCAACAGCAGCGCGCACCCCACGAAGCTCACCGCGTCCACCGCGAACACCCCGAGATACGCGGCCCGCGTCCCGGCGTGCAGGGCGAGCCCGCCCAGCCCCGCGCCCACGGCGAGACCGGCGTTCAGCGTCGCCTGGAGGTGGGCCAGCAGCCCGGTCCGCTCCCCGGCGGACACCAGCCCCGCCAGCAGCGCCTGCCGGGCCGCGGCGAGCCCCGACTGCGCGGAGGCGTAGGCACAGGCCGCCAGGACGAACGGCACGAAGTCCCGCACCACCAGGAAGGACGCCACCGCCAGCCCCGTGGCCAGCGCCAGCAGCACGGCCGTACCGCGTGCCCCGCGCCGGTCCGCGAGCCGCCCGAGCGGCACGCCCACCACCGACCCGACCGCCCAGCCGACGGTCAGCCCGAGCCCCACCCGTGCGGGGGCGAGCCCGACGACGTGCGTGAAGTAGAGCGCCGACGTCACGTAGTAGGCGCCGTCACCGACGGAGTTGCTCAACTGGGCCAGAGCCAGCACGCGTTGCGGTCCTGCGGGCGGGACGAGTGAGTGCCTCATGGCTACGACACTAGAAGCGGGGTGGACCGCTCGACAGACCCAATGAGGGTGCTCAGGAATGGCCCAATTCCAGCACCCGGACCAGCACCTCGAGGGCCTCGGGATAGGCCCCCTCCCGGGGCGTCCCGTACCCCACGACGAGCCCCTCGCGAGACGGGTCCGCATGCCAGTGCTCCCGGAGCGACCCCAGGGCGAGCCCGGCGTCCGCCGCCCGGGCCAGCACCGCCGACTCGTCCTCGACCTCGACCAGCGCGTGCAGCCCGGCCGCGATCCCCCGCACCCGCCACCGCGCCCCGAGCCGCTCGACGAGCCGGTCCCTGCGCCGCCGGTACCTGAGCCGGCACGCGCGCACGTGACGGTCGTACACATGGCCGCGGATCAGCTCGGCGAGGGCCAGCTGTCCGAGGGTCTCGGTGCTGTGGTCGCTGTGCAGCTTGGCGTCGGCGACGGGTCCGACGAGGTGCGGCGGCAGCACCATCCAGCCGAGCCGGAGCGCGGGCCCGAGCGTCTTGGACGCGGTCCCCAGGTACACGACCTGCCCCGGCGCCATTCCCTGGAGCGCCCCCACGGGCTGCCGGTCGTACCGGAACTCCCCGTCGTAGTCGTCCTCGACGACCAGCGCCCCCCGCGCGCGTGCCCAGTCGGTCAGCGCCCGGCGCCGCGCGGGGTGCAGGGTCACGCCGGTCGGATACTGATGAGCGGGAGTGACGACCACGGCCGCGGGATCCCCGAGACCGTCGACCTCGACCCCCAGCTCATCGACCGGCACCGGCACCACCCGCCCCCCGGCGTGCCGTACGACCTCCCGGTGGAAGGGCAGCCCGGGATCCTCCATGGCCACGGTCCCGCCCTCCAGGACCCGCGTGAGCAGCGAGAGCCCCTGCACGGCCCCGGAGGTGACCAGGATCCGTTCCGGGGGAGCGACGATCCCGCGGGCGCGCCCCAGATACTCCGACAGAGCGGTCCGCAGCTCGATCCGCCCCAGGGGGTCGCCGTAGTCGTACGCGGAGACGGGCGCGAGGTCGACGGCCCGCCGCACGGCTTTCAGCCAGGCGGCGGCCGGGAAAGCCCCCACGTCCGGACTGCCGGGCCGCAGATCGAACAGCGGCGCACGCGCGCGTGCCTTGCTCTCAGGCGGTCTGTCCTCCGAGGCGGGCAGCGCTGCGACCATGGTTCCCGCCCCTTGCCGGGCGGTCAGATACCCCTCGGCGACCAATTGGTCGTAGGCCGCCTTCACGGTCCCCCGAGAGACACCGAGTTCCTCGGCGAGCCGCCGGGTGGCGGGCAACCGGGCTCCAGGAGCCAAACGTCCACCGCGAACGGCGTCGCGCAGGGCCCGTTCGAGCCCGAAGCGACGCCCTTCACCGGCGATGACATCCAGATGCAGGTCCACTGCACCTACTCAGGGGCGCGGGGAACTGCGCGACCAGCCCCCACGCACCCGCGCCCGAAACTCAACCCTTCAGACCCGCCATCCACGCCTCGACCGCGTCGGACTGCCGAGGCAGCCCGGACGACAAATTACGGTTGCCGGAGTCCGTCACCAGAATGTCGTCCTCGATCCGCACCCCGATCCCCCGGTACTCCTCAGGGACCGTCAGATCATCGGCCTGGAAGTACAGCCCGGGCTCGACGGTCAGCACCATCCCCGCCTCGAGCACCCCGTCGACATACGACTCCACCCGCGCGGCAGCGCAGTCGTGGACGTCCATGCCCAGCATGTGCCCGGTGCCGTGCAGCGTCCAGCGCCGCTGAAGCCCCAGCTCCAGCACCCGCTCCACGGGCCCCTCGACGAGCCCCCACTCCACCAGCCGCTCCGCCAGCACCCGCTGGGCCGCGTCATGGAAGTCCCGGTACTTGGCGCCCGGCTGCACGGCCGCGATCCCGGCCTCCTGGGCGTCGTACACCGCGTCGTAGATCTTCTTCTGGATCTCGCTGAAGCGGCCGTTGATCGGCAGGGTCCGCGTCACGTCGGCCGTGTAGTACGTGTGGGTCTCGACACCCGCGTCCAGGAGCAGCAGCTCACCCGACCGCACGGCCCCGTCGTTGCGCACCCAGTGCAGCGTGCACGCGTGCGGTCCCGCGGCGGCGATCGTGCCGTACCCCACGTCGTTGCCCTCGACGCGCGCCCGCAGGAAGAACGTGCCCTCGATGTACCGCTCGGAGGTGGCCTCGGCCTTGTCGAGGACCTTCACCACGTCCTCGAACCCGCGGACCGTCGAGTCGACCGCCTTCTGGAGCTCGCCGATCTCGAACTCGTCCTTGACCAGCCGCGCCTCCGACAGGAAGACCCGCAGCTCCTCGTCCCGCTCGGCGGTGACCTTGTCGGTCAGCGCGGCCTCGATCCCGGCGTCGTAGCCCCGCACGACCCGCACCGGCCCGGTCGCCTCGCGCAGGGCGTCCGCCAGCTCGCGGACATCGGACACGGGGATGCCGTACAGCTTCTCGGACTCGGTCAGCGAGTGCCGGCGCCCGACCCACAGCTCGCCCTGGCCGGAGAGCCAGAACTCGCCGTTCTCGCGGTCGGAGCGGGGCAGGAGGTACAGCGTGGCGGTGTGGCCGCCGGAGACGGGCTCCAGGACGAGCACGCCGTCCTCGGTCTGGTTGCCGGTGAGGTACGCGTACTCCACGGAGGCCCGGAAGGCGTACTCCGTGTCGTTGGAGCGGGTCTTGAGGTTGCCCGCGGGGATCACCAGCCGCTCGCCGGGGAAGCGCGCGGAGAGCGCCGCACGGCGGGCCGCGGTCTCGGCGGCCTGCGCGATCGGCTCCAGGTCGTGCAGCTCGGTGTCCGCCCAGCCCGACCTCATGTTCTCGGCCAGCTCGTCGGAGACGCCCGGGTACAGGCCGTTCTTCCGCTTCTTGATCGGCTCTTCGGACTCATCTTCCGGGGTCGCCGGGGTGAGTTCTTCGGCCACGGTCATCCTCCTACGAAACGGCACTGGACCCCCTCCATCGTACGGTCGTACGGAAGGGGGCCCAGGGGCCTTGGACCTGTTACACCGTGCTACTCGAAGTGTGCGGCGAGCAACACGACGTCCTCCTCGGAGTCCGCCGCGTCCAGGCCGTCCGGCAGCACGGCCCGCAGCACGTGGTCGGCGACCGCCTCCGGGTCCCGGCGCAGCGCCTTCGGCACCCCGGCGGCCGCCGCGTGCAGGCGCGCGAAGGCGCGGTCGGTGGGGTCGCCGGTGCGGTGCAGCAGCCCGTCGGTGTAGAGCAGAACCGTCTCTCCAGGCTCGGCGCTCAGCTCCACGCTCGGCGCCTCCCAGCAGGCGAGCATCCCGAGCGGCGCGGACACCGAGGTCTCCACGAACTCGGTGCGCCGCTCGCCGATCAGCAGCGGCGGACAGTGCCCGGCACCGGCCAGTGTGATCTTGCGCAGCGCGGGCTCGCAGTAGGCGAACAGGGCGGTGGCCGAGCGGGCCGGCTCGGTCAGCCGGAGCAGCAGCTCCAGGTCGGACAGGACCGCGACCGGGTCCTCGCCCTCCATCACGGCGTACGCCCTCAGCGACGCTCTGAGGCGCCCCATCGCGGCGATCGCGCTCGCGCCGGAGCCGGTCACCGAACCGACCGCGAGACCCAGTGCCGCGTCCGGCAGCGGCAGCGCGTCGTACCAGTCGCCGCCGCCGCGCGGGCCGGTGCGGTGCCGGGCGGCGAGCCGCACTCCGGCGACCCGGGGGAGCCGGGACGGCAGCAGCTCCTCCGCCATCGTCGCCATGCACGCGCGCGTGCGCTCGACCTCCAGGAGCCGGGCCAGCTGTTCGGTGGCGTAGCGGACGTACAGGCCGACGAGGTGGCGCTGGCGCTCGGAGGGTTCGGCGGGTTCGTCGTAGAGCCAGACGGCGGCGCCGAGACGGCCGGCGTCGTCGGTGGCCAGGGGGAGCGCGTAGCAGGCCGCGTAGCCGAGGCGGGCGGCGACCTCGCGGTGGCGCGGGTCCAGGCCGTCCTCGGCGAGCAGGTCGGGCTGGGCGATCTCGCCGTCGCCGCCCGGCAGTCCGTCGAGGATCCTGCCGTACGACATCGCGCTGCGCGGCACCGTCTCGATGTGCCCGAGGTCGGCGCGGGCGAGGCCGAGGCCGATGGTGGTGTCGGGGCCGAGGCCGTCGTCGGGTTCCAGGACGACGAGTCCGCGGCGGGCGCCGACGAGGGCGGCTCCGGCGTGCAGGAGTTCCTGGAGCGCGTCGGACAGCGCGTCCGTGCGCACGAGGCGTTCGGTGAGTTCGTGCAGGGTGGTCAGGTCGGAGACCCAGCCTGCGAGACGGTCCTGGAGCAGGGCGCCGAGGGCGTTCGGCGAGGCGGCCGAAGGGACGGCCGGGGCGGCGGGCGCGGGCGCGACAGTGTGTGCGGGTGCGGGAACCGTTGAATCGATTCCAGCCACTTTCGGAGGGTGAGGGGCGTTCATGGCATCCGGCTTTCCGACCGGTGCGTACTGCTCAAAAGCATCGCAAACCCCCATGTCATTCTGCGCCGCTAGCAGTGTCTCCACATGTACACGCACTCGTAAGGGGATGTCCAGCATTGTCCTGCCGGGATTCCTGGTGTCCGTGAGTAACTGGTGGACAGGGAGTCGAAGGGTTAAGTTGGCTTAAAACTGCCTCGGGTTACGGTGTATTGAGGTCGACTGGCCTTGCTCCACAGAGCGTCACAGCGGTCGTGATGGGTACGTACTCGGTAAGGGCCAGGGGTGGTGGACAGCCACCCGGAACCTGGTGACCGACCCGGGCGTCTTAGCCACCGACGACCGAGCCCCATCCTCCCGTGGCGGAGGCGGAGAGAAATACGCGGGACGGCAAAACGCCATACTTCGCCACCCCCCGCCACGCCCAGGCTTTTGATAGACGACGCAGTATGGGGTTCCCCTTGTCTCGGACAAGGGTGTGATGCGCCAACAGGTACGCACAGTGAAGTGATCGACACATGGTGTGATGTGGTCCACGGTGTTGCCAGCGGTGCAACGGAAAGGAACGAGCGCTCATGCGCGAGATCCTCGGAAGGCGACGCAGGCTCCTGTCCGAGCGCGGCGACGGAAGGCCTGAATTGCTCAGCGCGGCCCTGACCTTCGCGAAGGAATGGCAGTGGCCCGTACTCCCGGGCGTGGCGCCGGATCCGGAGAACCGGGCCCGCTGCGGCTGTCCGGACCCGGAGTGCACGGTCCCCGGCGCCCACCCCTTCGATCCCGGTCTGCTCGCGGCCACCGCCGACGAGCGCATGGTCCGCTGGTGGTGGACCAACCGCCCGGCCGCGCCGATCATCCTGGCCACTGGCGGCAAGGCGCCCTGCGCGGTCAGCCTGCCGGCCCTCCCGGCCGCCCGCGCCCTGGCCGCGCTCGACGCCCAGGGCATGCGTCTGGGCCCGGTGATCGCCTCGCCGACCCGCTGGGCGATCCTCGTGAAGCCGTACTCCCTGGAGCAGTTGGGCGAACTGCTGTACGCCCAGGACCACGTCCCCGGCTCCCTCCGCTTCCACGGCGAGGGCGGCTACCTCGCCCTGCCCCCCTCCGAGACCGGCCACGGCGAGATCTCCTGGCAGCGCGCGCCGCTGCCCGGCTCCGCCTCCCCGTGGGTCCCCGACGTCGAGGCCGTGGTGGACGCCGTGGTCGAGGCCCTCACTCGTACGGGTGTGAGCGCACCCGAGTTGTAAGGGTGTCGGGCGCGGACGCAAGGGGGTACCCGCGCCCGGTCGTTATCGTCCGCTTCCATGAACCTTCGTCTGCTCGCCCTGTCCGGCGCCGTGGTCGGCGCCGTCGCACTGCCGCTGGCCGTGGCCTCCGCGGGCCAGGTGGGCGACGGGGGTCGCACGGTCGTACGCGACCTCGTGCGCTCGTCCACACCGCCGTCCGCCGTAGGGCAGTCTCCGGTACGGCCTTCTGCTGTCCGGCCCTCTGCTGTACGGCGATCTCCCGCGCGGCCGTCTCCCGTACGGCCGTCTCCGCTACGGCCTTCCGCGGCCGACGACCACAAGGCGCCGCTCGCCGACGCGGGCCGCTCCCCGCTGCTGCTCGGCCTGGGTCTGGCCACCGCCGCCCGCTGCGGTCCCGCACTGAGCTCGCCCGGGGGCATCGAGGCGCAGACCTGTGTGCTCACGCAGGGCGAGGAGACATGGGCGCGGACCTACTACCGCAACGCGACCGGAGCGGCCCTGGACGCCGTGCTCACTCTCATGGAACCCGGCGCGCGCACGGTGCAGATGCACTGCGCGGTCGGCGCCGGGGACGAGCCGGACAGCTGTGAGACGCCCAGGGAGCGGACCCAGGGATCACCGGGCGACTACTCGGCGGTCGCGGAGTTCGCCGCCCGGCGGGGCAGCGGACCGCTGCTGCTGCGGGCCGGCAGCAACTCCGGGGAAATCACGGGCAGTTGACGCGCGGCGCCATTCCGTAAAGGGGCCCGGGCACAGAAAGACCCGGTTGCTGGCGACGGGGGATGCACCAGCAACCGGGCTATTGGAACCGTAACAAGAGATCGCCCGTTCGCAAATTCGACCGCGGCGCTCCGTGGCTGATTCGGACACCGATTCCCCTCTTCCTGGCGGGAGTTGTGAGGAGAGCCGGTCGCCGTGTGAAGAACCGG
>NZ_JBHUXV010000028.1:0-98002 GCF_042669125.1 Streptomyces sp. NPDC057253
GACGCCGACCCTTCGTCGGCGCGTCAGCGCTGCAGTGTCAGCAGACCCGGACGGTAGGGCAGGAGGCCGTAGTCGCCGCCCGAGTTGGGGCTGCGGCCTTGGTAGAGCAGCTGGAGGTTGCAGGGGTCGACCGTCATGGTCTGGTCGGGGCCGGTGCGGATCAGCTCGCCGTGGCTGATGTCATTGGTCCACGTGGCTCCGCTGTTGGCCTTGCCGGCGAAGGGACTGCTCTCGGTCGCGGCCTGGGGTGTCCAGGAGCCGTTCAGACTGGTGGCCGTGAACGAGCGGAAGTAGCGGCCCTGCGAGCCGATCGCCTCGACGATCATGAGGTACCGGTTCTGGCCCTGGAGTTTGTAGACCTGCGGGGCTTCGAACAGGTTGTTCGTCGTGTCGCTCATGACCACCGTGGAGGTCGTGCCGAAACTGCCCGGGAAGTTCCCGATCGGCATACTGGCCCGGTAGATCTTGCCGTTGTCACCGGCGAAGAACAGGTACATGGTGGTCCCGTCGCCGATGAGGGTCTGGTCGATGGGGCCCGTTCCGGAGCCGGAGATGCTCCCGGAGAAGAGAACCTGCGGGGCGGACCAGCCGTTCGGGTTGGTGGGGTCGCTCGACGTCCGGTAGGAGAAGGCGGTCCCGCCCCACTGGTAGGCGAGCACCCAGATGTTCTTCGGGGCGAAGTACAGGAGCGTGGGCGCCACGGTGGACGACGACATCGTGTTCTGGCTGGCCGAGCCCATCTCCGACCAGTTGGTGAACAGGCCGAAGTTCATCGAGCCCCACGTCGTCCCGGTGTCGTGGGTCGTCGCGTAGACGAGTTGCCGGCCGTTGTAGGGGACGACGGTGAAGTCCTTGAGCGAGACCCAGCCTGCCTTCGGCTGCGCCAGGGCGCCCGTCGATGTCCAGCGGTACGCCGACGGCAGATCGCACGCGCCGGGGGTTTCGCTGCCGACCTTGACGAGCTGCCATTGCTGGTTGGCGCCACCCCAGTCGTCGTACTGGACGATGTTCGCGTTGTCGGCGGTGGAAGCGCCTTGCACCTCAAGGGCCTTGCTGGTGTGGCGCGAGATGAGCCGCACGTAGCCGTCGGAGCTGTCGGCCAGCCGCCACTGCTGGTTGGTGGCGTTCAGGTCGGTCCACTGGACGATGGAACCGCCGTTCGCGGTGGACCAGTTGTAGAGGTCCAGCACCTTGCCCGAGAGGCGGGACTTGAGGCGGTAGTAGCCGCCCCCGGAGTCCACGAACTGCCACTGCTGCTGGCTCTGATCGTTTCTGGACCACTGGGTGATGCGGGCGCCGTCGTTGGTGGCCATGTTGTAGACGTCCAGGGCTTTGCCGCTGTTGCGGTTGACCAGCACATACGAGGCGTTGGGGTCGACGGTCGCCGCGGCGGCGGGCTGAGCACCGAGGAAGGTGGCCACCAGCAGGAACGGCGCCAGGACCGCGAGCAAGCGTCTGATGGGGACCGTGGTCGGGGGGCGTAACCACATCTGGGGGCCTCCTTGGGGCGGGGCGGCGTCGGGGAATGCCTCTCTCGAAACATTCGATAAGTTCCCGGATCCTTCGACGCCACAAGCTAGGAATGCGGGCTCCCTAGGTCAAGGTCTCTCGCTGTTCTGTCTGCAAACCGCCTCTCCCGTACGGGGTGCGGCGAGCCGTGGCGATGATCGGAAGCGCCAGGGAATCGATGCACCGCCCGGTTCTCACTCAAGGGGTTTGAGCAGGGGTAGAGCGGTGATCTTGCGGTATCGGAGTAGTCGCCTGGAGGGCATATTTGGCCCTGCGGGGTGTATCGGCAGTGTTACCGGGGATTTCTTGCCCCGCGCGGCAAGGCTTCGAATGTTTCGAAGTGAAGATGGAAAGTTTCTCCGCGCAATGTATTGACGATCCACCGTCAACGCCTCAATCATCCATCTCCAGGGGTCGATCGTAGTTCGATATGTCGAACATAGGTTGTCGCGCGAGAGCCGCAAATGAAGTACCCCCGTGCGCTTCAGTCGTTCCGTGCTGTCTACCTTGGAGGCACAGCAATGGGTTCGTACGCCCTTCTCAGGCCAGGCGTCCGCTGGAGAAGCCGCGGTCTGCTGCCAGCGCTGCTCGTCGGCGTCCTCTGCACGATCGCCGCGCTGATCACACCGCCGACCGCGCACGCCGCCGAAAGCACACTCGGTGCCGCGGCGGCGCAGAGCGGTCGCTACTTCGGTACCGCCATCGCCTCGGGCAGGCTGGGCGACTCGGCCTACACCACGATCGCGGCACGCGAGTTCAACTCCGTGACGGCCGAGAACGAGATGAAGATAGACGCCACCGAACCGCAGCGCGGCCAGTTCAACTTCACCGCCGGTGACCGCGTCTACAACTGGGCCGTACAGAACGGAAAGCAGGTCCGCGGACACACCCTGGCCTGGCACTCCCAGCAGCCCGGCTGGATGCAGAGCCTCAGCGGCAGCACCCTGCGCCAGGCGATGATCGACCACATCAACGGAGTGATGTACCACTACAAGGGCAAGATCGCCCAGTGGGACGTCGTCAACGAGGCCTTCGCCGACGGCAGTTCGGGCGGCCGGCGCGACTCCAACCTGCAACGCACCGGCAACGACTGGATCGAGGTCGCCTTCCGCACCGCGCGCGCCGCCGACCCCGCGGCCAAGCTCTGCTACAACGACTACAACATCGAGAACTGGACCTGGGCCAAGACCCAGGGCGTGTACAACATGGTCCGCGACTTCAAGCAGCGCGGCGTTCCGATCGACTGCGTCGGGTTCCAGTCGCACTTCAACAGCGGCAGCCCGTACAACAGCAACTTCCGCACCACGCTCCAGAGTTTCGCGGCTCTCGGCGTCGACGTGGCCATCACCGAACTGGACATCCAGGGCGCCTCGTCCACGACCTACGCCAATGTGACCAACGACTGCCTGGCCGTCCCGCGCTGCCTCGGCATCACCGTCTGGGGCGTGCGCGACACCGACTCCTGGCGATCGCAGGACACACCGCTGCTGTTCAACGGCGACGGCAGCAAGAAGCCCGCCTACACCGCCGTCCTCAACGCGCTCAACGGTGGCTCCACCACCACGCCTCCCCCCACGGGAGGCGGACAGATCAAGGGCGTCGGCTCGGGACGCTGCCTGGACGTGCCCAACGCCGGTACCACCGACGGCACCCAGGTCCAGCTGTGGGACTGCAACAGCGCCACCAACCAGCAGTGGACGCTCACCGACGCCGGTGAACTCAGGGTCTACGGCACCAAGTGCCTGGACGCCGGCGGCACGGGCAACGGCACCAGGGTGCAGATCTACAGCTGCTGGGGCGGCGACAACCAGAAGTGGCGCCTCAACTCCGACGGTTCCATCGTCGGCGTCCAGTCCGGACTCTGCCTGGACGCCGTCGGAGCCGCCACCGCCAACGGAACCCTGATCCAGCTCTACTCCTGCTCGAGCGGCAGCAACCAACGCTGGACCCGCACCTGACGCCAGGTCGTCCCGGGTCGCTGTCGTGAGGGCGGCGACCCGGTGATCGGCATGTTCCGGGGCACCTTCGCTTCAGCCCGACCGTGTCACGGCGGACAAGGAGGGTGGGGCCGTGCGAGCCGCGGTGAGAAGAGCGCCGTGGACGGCCGCGGACGCCGCGCGGGCGACGTAACGGCCGGTGTCCGAGGGCCATGTGTCGCGTTCCTGGTGGATCAGGAGGGACACCGCGCCGTGGGCGCCGGCACACAGCAGCCTGGCGGTTTCGGTCGTGCTGTCCATCGGCACGCCTGCGTCACGGCAGGCGGTGACCTTGTCCCGGAAGTAGCGGAAACACGCGTCCTCGTTGTGGCGGCTGGCCTCGGTGGCTTCGCCGTCCATCACCAGGCGGTACTGGGCGGGGTGCTGAAGCCCGAACGTGATGTAGGCGACGCAGGTTTCGTGGAGGGCCGTCACAGGGTCCGGGATGCCCCGGGACACCGCTTCCAGTTCGTCGAACAGTGAACTCCACACACGCAGGCACGTGGCGTGGACGAGGTCCTGCTTCGAGGCGAAGTGGAGATAGACGGCGGGCGGGGTGACTCCGGCGGTCGTTGCCACCGCGCGGATCGTCAGAGCGCCGGGGCCGTCGGCTTCGAGTATCCGGCCGGCGATGTCGAGCAGATGCTCGCGGAGCAGGCCACCTTGGCCTTTGGGGGCGCGAGCACGGGAGCCGGTCACGCAGGGGAGCCTTCGAGAGCGGGCGTCATCAGGAGGCCTTCGGCTCGACGGCGGTGACCACCTGGGTCACCCGGGCGCACAAGGCGCCTTCGGTGTCGTGCACGTCGACCTCGACGACGGTGTTGCGCCCCACGCGCAGGGGGCGAGCGGTCGCGACGACGTCCGTGCGGGCCGGTCGGAGGAAGTGCGTGGTCGACTCCACGGTGGCCGGTGCGGCACCAGGGGGACCGTTGAGGGCGGCGCACACGGCACCGCACACGTCGGCGAGCCCCATCAACGCCCCGCCGTGCAGGCCGCCGCCCACCGTGGAAAGCGACAGATCGTGCGCCAGCGTGGCGCGTACGCCGGCTGCGGTCATCTCCTCGAACACGACTCCCAGTGTTTTGGCGTACGGGGCGAGGGCGTAGACGTCATCGGCGGCAAGTGGTGACACGGCTGCTCCAGTTCAAGTTAGTGACGTTAAGTTATCGACGTTAACTCAGGCCGTCAATGCGGGATTTCTGTGAACGCCGGCGCGAGGGTGTCCAACCTCTTGACGGCCACCGTATGACTGCGTAGACATGGCTGCGCAGTCAGACAGAGGGAGAGTCCTCTGTCGAGGGCGATGCGGCCATCGGGAGACATCATGACGCCAACGCGAGGACGGGTCGGCAGTTCCGGCGTCGACCTGCCTCTCGCCCACCCTCGACCGCAGGCCGGCCCATCGACGAACCGAGGCTTATCCGGCCACCGTTGACCAGGAGCAACTTGCCCGGGCGACCCGCCTCGCGGCCCCCGTACGACCCCTGCGGCCGACTGCTTCACCAGCAGTCGGCCCACCGGCCCCCTTCCCGGCCGCGCCCACCACTCCGCGCCCCCGGGAACGCGGGCCCCGGACAACTTGCGCTGACCACGTACGCCAAGGGCCAGGGTTTCACCGTCACGTTCTGACGACGCCGTACCACCCCCTCACCCGACCTCCCAAGGTCGAACGACTTCGCCACCGCCGGGTGGCGAAGGGCCGCCCGGACGACGGCGGCCCGATCCGGCCGAACCCGCCTGACGCGACGACGCCACACCGTGAGCACTCGTGCACCCGCGGACCGCGATCGCGCGGACCGCCAGGCCTCGGCCCAACCGTGAGCAGAATGAGAATGCACATGAGAAGCAGACTGAGAAGATTCGGCGCGGCGCTGGCCGCCGTCTGTGCCGTCGTCGTGTCGCTCGTGGCGGCGCCCTCAGCAGGCGCGTACGCGCCGGTCCCCGGGACCGTCTACCAACTCCCCTCGAACCAGGCGTGTCTGAAGGGCCGGGGCAACTGCGCCATCTACCCGAAGGCCGCGCAGCTCAGGAACGGACAGCTGGTCGCCTCCTTCGAGCAGGCGACGGTCCCCGCGTCCGGTTCGGCGGTCGGTGAGACGCTGCCGGTGTACCGCAGCAGTGACGACGGCACGAGCTGGCAGCTGGTCTCGCAGGTCCGGGCCCCGGCCTACCTGTCGAGCGACCCGCAGTACGCCAAGTACACCAGCGCCTGGACGAACCCCTATCTGTACGTCCTGCCCCAGACCGTCGGCTCGCTGTCGGCGGGCACGCTGGTCATGGCCGCCGTGGTCTCCGGCGACGACTCCTACTACCTGGAGCACAAGGCGGCCGACCCCAACTGGACGCCCAGCGGCGACGGCGACCGCAGGGACCTGGCGATCGCGCTGTACTCCAGCACCGACCAGGGCACCACGTGGAGCTTCCTCAACATCATCACCGGAGGCGGCTGGCAGGGAGGCAGCGCGGGCAATGTCGGTGCCAACGTCTCGAACGCCAACACCAACCACCAGGTGGACCCGGTCTGGGAGCCGTACCTGATGGTCTACAACGGCCAGTTGGTGGCGTACTACTCCGACGAGAACGACTACACGGGCTACGACAGCAGCACGGGTGCGCTGACCATGGACCCCGCCAACGACACGGCCACGGACTCGCTCGGGCAGATCCTCGCGCACCGGACCTGGAACGGCTCGGCCGGCTCGGGCTGGAGCAGCGCGGTGGTGGACGTGACCGGGACGACGGTCACCATGGGGGGCACCAAGACGGAGATCGGCGGCGGCCGGCCGGGCATGACCAACGTCGTCCCCACCTCCGACGGCAAGTGGATGCTCACGTACGAGTACTGGGGCGGCGGCGACAACGTCCGCTACAAGGTGGCCAACGACCCGCTGCACTTCTTCTCCGTGGGCGGCACCAGCGGCACCGGCATCTCCACGCTTCCGGTCACCAGCGGCTCCGGGGCCGTACCGCAGGGCGGCAGCCCCGTCGTCATCCGCCTGCCCGACGGCCGCCTGCTCTACAACGCCGCCGGAAGCGGCAGTGTCTGGATGAATCCGACCGGCTCCAGCACCGGAACCTGGACGCAGTACCAGACCACCGTCCCGGGCGCCTACAGCCGCAATCTCACCTACGACGCCAACACCGGCCGTGTGGTGATCCTCGCGAACCAGGGCACGTCGACGATCATCAGCGCCGACATCGACTTCGGTCACTCGCAGGGCGCCCTCTACCAGATCGTCAACCGGCTGACCGGCCAGGTCATCGGCACCCGCAACAACACGACCGACGCGAACATCGGCAACGGCGACACCCCCGACGTCCGTCTGGAGAACGCCGGTTCGGCGTCCAACGCCGAGACCCAGTACTGGCACGTCACCACCAAGTCGAGCGGCATGACGCTGCTCAACGCGTCGGGCGGCCGGGCCGCGGCGATCTGGGGCAACAACGCGGTCGCGGGAGCGCAGATCGGCCAGTGGGTCGACAACACCTCCACGGGCCTGTGGAACATGGTCCAACTGGCCAACGGCAACTACCAGTTCCAGTCCAGAGGCAACACGAGCCTCTACCTCACCGGCGCCTCGACCGGCGCGAACCTGACCTTGCAGACCGCGACGAGCAACGGCTCCCAGGAGTGGCAGCTCGTGCCCGTCAGCGGCGGCACCCTCGCCGGCAACGCCCGCACCCTGACCAACGTCAACACCAACACCTGCCTGGACGACTACCAGGGGAACACGGCCAACGGCGCGAGCGTGGACCTGTGGTCGTGCACCGGCAGCACGCTCCAGCAGTTCAACGTGACCAGCGTCGGCAACGGCCAGTACACGCTCAGGAACGTCAACTCGGCCACCTGCCTGGACAACTACCAGTTCGGCACCGCCAACGGCACGGCGGCCGACCTGTGGGCCTGCAACGGCGGCGCGAACCAGAACTGGTCCTTCATCCCGGTCAACGGAGGCAACTACCTGATCGTCAACCAGGCTTCGGGGCTGTGCCTCGACGATCCCACCTTCACCAAGACCAACGGTGTCCTCGTCGACCTGTGGGCCTGCAACGGCGGCACCAACCAACAGTGGCACTTCTGACCCGATCCCCGCGACCTGCCGTCCGGCTCCGGTGAGCCGGACGGCACCGGGGCAGGTCACTGACTCGCCAGGTAGCTTCTTGACCCTCACACCGTGTCAGGCGGTCAACTCGGAGACCTCATGTTCATCAT
Source organism: Streptomyces sp. NPDC057253 (assembly GCF_042669125.1). Classification (NCBI taxonomy): domain Bacteria; kingdom Bacillati; phylum Actinomycetota; class Actinomycetes; order Kitasatosporales; family Streptomycetaceae; genus Streptomyces; species Streptomyces sp. NPDC057253. Next base: position 7,699 of record NZ_JBHUXV010000028.1, read on the forward strand.
CGGAGACTTCGCCCGGCACGGCCGCGTCTCGGTCCGGATGCTGCGTCACTACGACGCGACCGGACTGCTGCGCCCGGCTCACGTCGACCCCGCCAGCGGCTATCGCTACTACACCGCTGCCCAGCTGGCCCGCCTCAACCGGATCATCGCGCTCAAGGACCTCGGATTCACCCTCCAGCAGGTCCAGGACATCGTGGACGAGAAGGTCGGCGTCGACGAACTGCGCGGCATGCTGCGGCTGCGGCGGGCCGAACTGGAGACCGCGATGGCCGCCGCGGGAGCACGGCTGGTCCAGGTCGAGGCGAGGCTCCGAGCGATCGAGAGCGAGGGGCAGATGCCCACGAACGACGTTGTCCTGAAGAACGTCCCGTCCGTCCGGGTGGCGGAACTGACCGCGACAGCCGCGAGTTTCGAGCCCGAGGACATCGGCCCGGTCATCGGGCCGCTCTACGACGAGCTGTTCCGGTGCCTGGAATCGGCGGGCATCACTCCCACGGGCCCCGGCGTCGCGTACTACGAGGACGCCCCGGAGGGCGGCGGCAGGATCAGCGTCCACGCCGCCGTCCAGGTCTCCGCCCCTCTCCAGGACGGCACCTTCCGGATCCTCGACCTGCCGCCCCTCGACCAGGCGGCGACCATCGTGCACCGCGGCTCGATGGACACCGTGCTCCCCACCGCCCAGGCCCTGGCCCGCTGGATCGACGCCAACGGCCACCAGTCGACCGGATACCCCCGCGAGATCAACCTGGAGTGCCCGGACAACCGTGACGACTGGGTGACGGAACTGCAGACACCGGTGACCCGGGCCTGACGCACACGACCACTAGGGCACGGTGTATCCGGCGGCGCGGAACAGTTCGTACCACTCGGACCGGGTGAGCGGAATGTCGGAACCGAGCGCGGCGGCCGTGACCCGTTCCGGCGTGGTCGTGCCGAGCACGACCTGCATCTGCGCGGGATGCCGCGTGATCCAGGCGACCGCGATGGCCTCGGCCGGCACGCCGTATTTCTCGCTCAGCCGGTCGATCACGGCGTTCAACTCGGGGAAGCGCTCGGAACCGATGAACGGGCCGTCGAAGAATCCGGCCTGGAAAGGCGACCACGCCTGAATGGTGATGTCGTGCAGGCGGCAGTAGTCGACGATTCCGTCATCACGCACGATCGACTGATCGAGGCCCTGCATGTTCGCGGCGACGCCCTGCGCGATCATCGGGGCGTGGGTGATCGACAGCTGAAGCTGGTTGGCCACGATGGGCTGCGTCACGTACTTGCGCAGCAGGTCGAGCTGGCGCGGGGTCTGGTTGGAGACGCCGAAGGCACGTACCTTGCCTGCCGCCGACAGCTCGTCGAAGGCGCGGGCCACTTCTTCCGGCTCGACGAGAGCGTCCGGACGGTGCAGCAGCAGGATGTCAAGATAGTCCGTGTCCAGGGCCTGGAGCGAACCGTTCACGGACTCGACGATGTGCTGGTGAGAGAAGTCGAAGTACGGTCCGTCCTTGACGATGCCGGCCTTCGTCTGAATGACGAACTGCTCACGCTCGGACGGGCTGAGCTTCATGGCTTCGGCGAACCGTCGCTCGCAGCCGTGGTCGTCCGTGCCGTAGACGTCGGCGTGATCGAGGAAGGTGATGCCGGCGTCGCGCGCGGTGTTCACGAGCCCGCGCACCGCCTCGTCGGTCATGTCCTGGATACGCATCAGTCCAAGGACGACGTTGGGGACCACCAAGTCGGTGCCGGGCAGGATGAAGGTTTTCACGTGCTCACTCTAGGAATGGCCGATCTGGAAATCCAATAGCTGTTGGTTCTGATATTGAGAACTGCGAGAGGTGAATGAATTCGTGCCGCCCCGGCTCAGCAGGGGCGGCCCGGAATCAGCCGGCCACCTGCCGAACAGGTTCCGGCGCGGTTCGCGTACGGCGTCGACGGGCCGCCAGGCCGAGTGCGACCGTCGCTGCGGCCCCGGCGAGGGAGAGCAGGCCCAGGGCATTGGCCCGGGTGCCGACCGCGGAGGCGAGGGCGAGGACCACGAGCGGGCAGATGAACTGGCCGAGGAAGAAGGAGCCGGTCCACAGGCCGGTACCGCGACCCCGGTCGGCGAAGTCGAGCCGGGACATGGCGAGGGTGAGCAGGCTCGGCAGCATGATGCCGCCGCCCAGGCAGTTGATCACGGCACCGAGGGTCAGCACGACGGGATCGTGAGCGAGCCAGATCACCACGAAGCCGACAGTGCACAGGCCGAAGGCGATCGGCAGCCAGTCCTGCGGTCTGCGGCCGGATCGGCTGAAGGCGGCGGCACCGAGCACGACCGCGGCGCTGGACCCGGCACTGGCCAGCCCGATCACCGCGGAGTTCCGCACACCCAGGTCGTCCAGGAGGAACGCCATCTCCACCTGGACGGTGTAGAAGAGGATGGCGCCGAGGACGGTCAGCGCGCAGGTGCCTGCCAGGGGACGCCAGGGGAAGGGCCGTGCGGTGGCCGGCTCCGGCGTGGTGGGGGAGGAGGTGTCGGTGAGACCGCCAGGTCGGGGCCGCGGCAGGAAGGCGGCCATGGCGGGGGCGAGCAGCAGGCTCACGGCGTAGGCCCAGAACGGCGTCCGCCAGCCCGCCGAGCCGGCCGCACCGCCCAGGGCGAAGAAGGCCGTCGCGGAGATCGATGCGCACATCGTCTGCATCGCCAGGTAGCGGTCGCGTTGCCGGCCGGAGTAGTAGTCGCCGAGGAGCGTGGTGCAGCAGGTCATGATGGCGGCTTCGGAGACGCCGACGAGGGCGCGGCTGGCGACGATGGCGACGAGGGAGTCCAGCCACAGGGGTGCGGTGCCGAGGATCGCGTACACCACGGTCGCGACGACGAGCAGGCGCTTGCGGCCGAGCCGGTCGACGAGGACACCCGCGAAGGGGGCCAGCAGCGCCAGGGACAGCGCGGGGATCGTCAGCGCCATGGGGACGAGGGCGTCCGCGCCCGGCACGTGGGCGAAGTGGTCCTGCATCTGCGGCAGGACGGGCGCGATGAGCACGGCGCCCAGGATGGGCAGACAGGCACCGGCCATCAGAAGCGTCAGGCGGAGCCGGTGGCCGGGGCCGGACACGGTCTGTCCCGGCCGGTCGTCCATGGTCGTGTCGGAAGGTGAGGAAGGTGAGGAGGGCAGCGGGGAGGGGAGCGGGGACACGGGTGCAGGCATGCGGGAACTCCACGGGGCGGGGCGGGAGGGGAACGGGACGGAGCGGCCGTCCTGGTCGGGCCGCCCGGTGCTCGTGGCGGCCTTGGCAGTGGGTTCCGGCGACGGTCGGGCGTCGCTGGGGTCGGCTCGCCGGGCAACGTCCAGCCGGTTCCGGCAGCCTGGGGCGGTGCGGCTCCGGCGCCGGGTTGAGATGACTATGGGGCAGCGAACAGGTCGTGCCTAGCCCATGTCCGATCGATATCGAAGATGCGGATCATCCAGCAGCCGGATGGTCGAGGGTCCCTGCGCGCGTGACCGCCGCCTCGGTCAAACGGCTGTGCGCCGGCCGGGTTCGGGCGCGGCCAGCTCCGCTCCCACCCTGGCCGCGGTCTCGCGCAGCCAGATGTGCGCCGCGTCGTGGGTGTGCACCGGATGCCACCACAGGGCCTCCTGGAGCGGGACGGCCTCGTAGGGGGCTTCCATACGGCGTACGGCGGCCACCCCGTCCATGAGCTCGGCCAGGCGCTGTTGCACCAGGGCGATCCGCCGGGTGCCGGCGACCAGGAAGGGCAGCGCCTGGAAGCTGTCGACGAAGACCTCCACGCGGGGATCGACACCGAGCATGCTCAGCTGCCGGGCGGCCGGGGCGTCGTAGGCGCGCTGATAGACCACCCAGGGCAGGCGTGCCAGGTCGTCCATGGTCAGCTGTGCGCCGACCTCGTCGTTGGTCTCGGCGACGAGGAAGACCCAGCGGTCGGCGAACAGCTCCACGGCGGGGAAGCCGCTGATGACACCGTGCGGCAACAGCAGCCCGTCGGCCGTGCTGAGCAGGGTCTCGGTGTCCTCCGTGACGTCTCCGGGGGTGCGCTGGAAGCGCAGCCGCACCCCCGGGGCCTCGGTGTGCACCCGCTGGGCGAGCTCGGCGCCGAAGACACTGAGGGCGTAGTCGGAGGTGAGCAGGGTGAACTCGTGCTCCTCGCTCTCCGGGGCGAAGTCGGCCCGGCTGGTGAAGAGCCGCTCCAGCAGGTCGCACGCGGTCGCGGTGCGGTCCAGCAGGGCACGGCCGAGAGCGGTGAGTTCGTACTGTTTGCCCGCGCGGGAGATCAGGTCGTCGTCGAAGTGACGGCGCAGGCGGGCGAGGGCGGCGCTCATGGCCGGTTGGCTGAGTCCGACGCGCTGCCCGGCGCGGGTGACGTTGCGTTCCTCCAGCAGGGCCCGCAGGGACAGCACGAGGTTGAGGTCGAGGCTGGAGAGGGACACGGCGCCTCCATGGCTGGGCCGCCACCAGTGGCATTCACCGAGTGGATGATCAACATCTGAAGAATCTATTTCCCAGATTAACGGCAGAGGGCCCAGATTGGTCCCACCGCAATCTGGAGGACATCCCCGTGAAACCCGCAGCCGCTTCCGCGTCCTTCTCCGGACCCTTCGCCCTCGGCTCCCTCTCCGCGCCGGACCAGGCATCCTTCCCCGCTCTCGTGATTCCCGGGGGACTTGTGCTGGACCTGCGCACGGCCCTGGCCCGGCCCGCCCTGACGACCCGGCAGATCCTCGAACGCTGGGACGAACTCCTGCCCCGACTGCACGCCCTCGCGGCCGACACCACGGGTCCCTGGCAGCCGTTGGAGGGCCTGGACGTCCACGCTCCGGTCGAGCCCCGCCAGGTCTTCCAGTCCGGCGCCAACTACCGGCAGCACGTGATCGACCTGGAGGTCGCCCACCGCGCCCAGGACGACCCCCGCACGGTCGAGGAGGCGCGCGCGGAGATCGCCGCGGTCATGGACCGCCGGGCCGCCGAGGACCTGCCGTACGTGTTCATCGGCCTGCCGAGCGCGATCACCGGTCCCTACGACGAGGTCGTGCTCCCGTCCTGGGCCGAACAGCCGGACTGGGAGCTGGAGTTGGCGGTCGTCATCGGCAGGCCCGCCCAGCGGGTGGCCGTGGGGGACGCTCTGGCGCACGTCGCCGGGTACACGATCGCCAACGACCTCACGGACCGGGCCACCGTCTTCCGACGGGACATGAAGGCCATCGGCACGGACTGGCTGCGCTGCAAGAACGCGCCCGGATTCACCCCGCTCGGGCCGTGGATCGTGCCGGCCGCGTCGGTCGCCGACCCGGGAGACCTGCGGGTCACCCTCAAGCTCAACGGCGACACCATGCAGGACGAGTCCACCAAGGACATGCTGTTCGGGGTCGCGCGGCTGGTGTCGTACATCTCGCAGACCGCGCAACTGCTGCCCGGAGACCTCGTGTTGACGGGAAGCCCGGCCGGGAACGGCCTCCACTGGGGCCGGTTGCTGCGTGACGGCGACGTGATGGAGAGCTCCATCACCGGGCTCGGCGCCCAGCGCGCCCGCTGCGTGGCGGAGACACGGTGAGCCGCCACGAGGGAGACGCCGCCACGCGTCACGCCCCACCCGCCCTCAACCGCCACGACCCCGAGGGCGCCATCGCCGAGGCCGCCAAGGCGTGCTCCAACTGGGGGTGTTGGGGCGCCGACGACGTCCTCGGCACGCTGAACCTCCTCGACGAGGCCAAGCGTCGCGAGGGCGCGGCGCTGGTCCGGCGGGGCGTCAGCTTCTCGCTGTCGCAGCGCTTCGACATGAACGGCCCGCAGAGGGGCTGGCGCCGCCGCACCAACCCCGTCCACACCATGCTCGACACCGGCACCGACGCCGCCCTCGGCAACCAGGGCTTCCCGCACGGCATCGGCGGCGCCGACGACGTGATCGCGATGCCCCTCCAGTGCTCCACCCAGTGGGACGGCCTCGGGCACATCTTCGACCACGGCAAGGCGTGGAACGGCCGGGACGCCGCGACCACGGTCACCTCCGAGGGCGACCTCGTCACCGGCATCGAGCACATGGCCCACCACGTCGCGGGACGCGGTGTCCTCCTCGACGTCGGCCGCGTCCTCGGCGACGCACGCGGAGAACTGCCGGACGGATTCGCGATCACCGAGGAGCACCTGACCGCGACGGCCCAGGCGCACGGCGTGGCCGTAGGACGCGGTGACCTCGTCGTCGTCCGGACCGGGCGACTGGCCCGGGCCCGCCGCGAGGGCTGGGGCGACTACGCGGGCGGCGACTCACCCGGACTCTCGTTCACCACGGCCGGCTGGCTCCACGCGAGCGAGATCGCCGCGATCGCCACCGACACCTGGGGCTTCGAGGTACGGCCCAACGAGTTCGACGCCGCCTTCCAGCCGCTGCACCAGGTCGCCATCCCCCACATCGGCCTGCTGATCGGCGAGATGTGGGACCCCGACAGCCTCGCCGACGACTGCGCGGCCGACGGCGTGTACGAGTTCTGGCTCACCGCCGCACCCCTGCCCATCACCGGAGCCGTCGGCTCACCCGTCAACCCGGTCGCCGTCAAGTAACCGGCACAACAAAGGAGTTGGCCATGGAAGCAACGTCCCGAAGAAGGAGAGTCCTGGTCGTCGGAGGAGGCACCTCCGGAAACACCACGGCCGTCCTGCTGCGGCGGGCCGGCATCGACGTCGACCTCGTCGAGGCACGGCCGGACTGGAACGTACGCGGTTCCGGCATCACCCTTCAGGGCAACGCCCTGCGCGTGCTGCGCGAGACCGGCGTCTGGGACGAGGTCCGCGAGCACGGCTTCGCCTTCGACGCCCTGGGACTGACCGCCCCCGACGGCACCGTGCTCCACGTCGGCGACGTCCTGCGCACCGGTGGAGACGACCTCCCCGCCACCCTCGGCATGCAGCGCCCGGTGCTCCAGCACATCCTCGCCGACGCCGTCCGGGCATCCGGCGCGACCGTCCACCTCGGCACCACCGCCGAGATCGTCGCCCAGGACGACACATCCGTGACCGTCCGCCTCAGCGACGGCACCGAGGGCCGCTACGACCTCGTCGTGGCCGCCGACGGCCTGAACTCCGCGACCCGCGCCGCCATCGGCATCGACGCCCGGCCCGAGCCGACCGGCATGGCGATCTGGCGGACCCCGGCGCCCCGCCCCGCCGACGTGGAGCGCAGCGACCTCTGCCACGGCGGGCCCTGCTACATCGCCGGATACACGCCCACCAGCAAGGACACGGTCTACGCCTTTCTGGTCGAGCGCAGCCGCGACCGCGCCGCCGTCCCGCCCGGGTCGTACGCACAGGAGATGCGCCGCCTCGCCGCGGGCTACGGCGGGGCCTGGCACGAGATCCGCGACTCGATCACCGACCCGGAGCAGGTGAACTACACCTGCTTCGACCAGATGCTGGTGGAGGGGTCCTGGCACCGCGGCCGGGTCGTCCTCGTCGGCGACGCGGCGCACTGCTGCCCGCCCACCATGGCCCAGGGCGCGGCGATGGCCCTGGAGGACGCCTGGGTGCTGAGTCTGCTGCTGACCAGCGGCTCCGCATGGGACACGGACCTGCTGACGCGCTACTACGAGCGGCGGATCGACCGGGTCCGGATGGTCGTCGAGGCGTCCGTGCGGATCGGGCAGTGGCAGCTCGACGGGGTGCACGGAGACGTGCCCGGCCTCATCGACGCCACCATGACCGCGCTCAAGGAGCTGCCGTGACGTCCCATGCCGACGCGTCCCGACGCGCGACCGTGGACGTACACGCACACCTCCTGATCCCCGAGGTCGAGGCCCTGGTGGCCGGGCTGCCCGGGCTGGCCGAGGCCAGGGAACTGGAGGCCCGCCGCAACGGCCCGGCGTCCCTCGCGGTCAGCGGCCCCATGGTCCGCACCGCCCTCCCGAGGGCCACCGACGTGTGGCTGCGGCTGGCCGCGATGGACGCGCAGGGCGTGGACGTGCAGGTGGTCAGCCCTTCGCCCTCGCACTACCACTACTGGGCGGACGAGGAGACGGCCGAGAAGGTGTGCCGGCTCGCGGCCGAGGCCACGGCCGCACACTGCGCCCAGGCACCCGACCGGCTGTACGGGCTCGGCCTGGTCCCCCTCCAGCACCCGCGGCAGGCGGTGCGGGCCCTGGACCAAGCCCTGGAACAGGGGCTGCTGGGCGTCGAGATCTCCAGCCACGCCCCGGGGCGGGAGCTGTCCGACCCGGCGTACGAGCCCCTGTGGGCCCGGGCCGCCGCGACCGGCGCGATCCTCTTCCTGCACCCCTTCGGCTGCACCCTCGACGAGCGCCTGGACCAGTGGTACCTGTCCAACACCGTCGGCCAGCCCACCGAGAACGCCGTCGCGCTCTCGCATCTGATCTTCTCCGGGGTCCTGGACCGGCACCCCGAGCTGAAGCTGATCGCAGCCCACGGAGGCGGCTATCTGCCCACCCACATCGGCCGCTCCGACCACGCCTGGTCGGCCCGTGCCGACGCGGGCGCGGGCTGTGCCCACCTGCCCAGCAGCTACCTCAAGCACCTGTACTTCGACTCCCTGGTCCACGACCCGCACGTCCTGCGGGCCCTGATCGACGCGGCCGGCGCGGACCGTGTGCTGCTCGGCTCCGACTTCCCCTTCGACATGGGCACCGAGGACCCGGTCGGCGCCCTGCGCGCCGCACACCTTCCCGACGCCGACTTCCACGCCGTCCGCGGCGGGAACGCGGCGGCCCTGCTGCGCCTGACCTGAACCCCACAGAGGAGGAACCCCCACCATGAGCGCACGTCCGCTGACCCATCTGCGCCACGTCGACCTCGCCGTACCCGACTACGACAGGCAACTCGACTTCTACGCCGGCGTCTGGGGCCTGACCAAGGTCGCCGAGGACTCCGGCATCTCCTTCCTCGCCGCCGAGGGCAGCCCCGAACAGTACGTCGTACGCCTGCGCAAGGCCGAGGAGAAGCGCCTCGACCTGGTCTCCTACGGCGCCGGGTCCACCGAGGACGTGGACACCCTCGCCGAGCAACTCCTGGCGGGCGATGTCCAGTTGATCTCCCGGCCGGGCAAGATCGACACACCCGGCGGCGGGTACGGCTTCCGCTTCTTCGACGTGGACGGCCGTACCGTCGAGGTCTCCGCGGACGTCGCCGTACGGCAGCACCGCAGGATCGAGGAGAAGGAGTCCATCCCGGTCAAGCTGTCGCACGTCGTGCTGAACTCGCCGGACCTCGACCGGACCCGTGCCTGGTACGAACGTCACCTCGGCTTCCGCCACTCCGACACGCTCAGCTCACCGTACGTCGGCGACGTCATGCACTTCATGCGGATCAGCAACCAGCATCACTCCATGGCCATCGCCAAGGGCCCGCACACCTCCCTGCACCATGTCTCCTTCGAGATGCGCGGCCTGGACGAGTACATGCGCGGCTCCGGCCGTGTGATGCGGGCCGGCTTCCAGAAGGTCTGGGGCCCCGGCCGGCACATGGCGGGCGACAACACCTTCACCTACTTCCTCGACCCGCACGGCAACACCGTCGAGTACACGACGGAGTTGGAGCTGCTCGACGAGGACACCTGGCACCCCCACGTCTACGACTTCTCCCAGCCCGAGGTCACCGACCAGTGGGGCACCGCCAACCCCATGAACGAACTGGTCGCCAAGGAGTCCTTCAACGACGTCGACCGCGGCGTGTTCGTCGCCCCGCCGGTCTGACCCCCCCCGGAGCCTGGAGCCCCCATGCGTTTCGCCACCTATGCACACCGAGACCGCCACCGGGTCGCCGTCGTCGCGGAGGACGGCACCCTCCTCCCGGTCCCCGGGGCGCGCTCGCTCACCGAGCTGATCGGCTCCGGTGACGGACTCGACGCGCTCCTGGACGCCGGCGCCGCCACACTCGACGTCCCGCCGGGCCCCCATGTGTCCGAGGTGCGGCTGCTTCCCCCGCTCCAGCCGCCCACGGTGCGGGACTTCGTCACCTTCGAGGAACACGTCGAAGGGGTACGACGCTCCGTGGACGGCGTCGGCGGCGTGCCCGAAGCCTGGTACGACGCCCCCACGTTCTACTTCACCAACCCGTACGCGGTCGTCGGAGCCCACGACGACGTCCCGGTGCCGCCGGGCAGCGCCGTCCTCGACTTCGAGCTGGAGGTCGCCGCCGTCATCGGCCGGGAGGGCCAGAACCTGACCCCGGAGCAGGCACGGGACCACATCATCGGCTACACGGTCCTCAACGACTGGTCCGCCCGCGACCTCCAGTCCCGCGAGATGCAGGTCCGCCTCGGCCCCTGCAAAGGCAAGGACACGGCCACCACACTGGGCCCGTACCTGGTCACCGCCGACGAACTGGAGCCCCGCCGCGACGCCGACGGGTTCCTGCGTCTGGCGCTGACCGCCGAGGTCAACGGGGAGGTCGTCGGCCGGGACCTGCTCTCCAACATGAGCTGGACCTTCGAGGAGATGGTCGCCCACGCCTCACGCGGCACCTCCGTCCGCCCCGGCGACGTGCTCGGCTCGGGCACCTGCGGCAACGGCGGCTGCCTCGCCGAGCTGTGGGGCGTCCGCGGCGAGCAGACCCCGCCCCCGCTGAAGCCGGGCGACACCGTCACGCTCACCGTGGAGGGCATCGGCACCGTCTCCAACACCGTGGTTCCCGGCGAGGATCCGGTGCCGCTGCCCACCGCCCGGCGCCGCAGCAGGGAGCGGCCGTGAACGACACGCACCCCGGAAGACTCCTCGGCAAGGTCGTCGTCGTCACCGGCGCCGCGCGCGGCCAGGGAGCCGCCGAGGCCGAGGCCCTGGCCCGCGAGGGGGCCCACGTCATCGCCACCGATGTGACCTACGCCCCCGGCTGCCGCCGCCTCGACGTCACCGACGAGACACAGTGGGCCCAACTCGCCGCCGAACTGCGGGAGTCGTACGGTCAGGTGCACGGCCTGGTCAACAACGCCGGCATCACCTGGCGCGCCCGGCTCGGCGAGGTGACCCCGGACGACATCGCCCGGGTGCACGCCGTCAACGTCACCGGCCCGCTCCTCGCCATGCAGCACCTGACGCCGCTGATGCCGCCCGGCTCGTCCATCGTCAACGTCGGCTCCACCGCCGCGCTCACCGGGCACTACCCGATCGCCTACACGACGAGCAAATGGGCGCTGCGGGGTCTGTCGAAGGCCGCGGCGACCGACCTCGGCCCGCGGGGCATCCGCGTCAACACCGTCCACCCCGGCTATATCGAGACCGAGATGACCGCCTCCGCCGCGGCTGCCTTCCGCGAGGCGAACATCCGCGAGACCCCGCTCGGCCGCACCGGCACCGTGGACGAGGTCGCCCCGCTCGTCGTCTTCCTCCTGTCCGCCGAGTCCTCCTTCATCACCGGGGCCGACATCCCGGTCGACGGCGGACTCACCGCCCACGGCGGCGCCAAATCCCTCTCGGACGCGGTGAGTTCGCCCCCTGCCGGGCAGGCTCCCGCGAGTCCGGTGCAATCCGGTCCGAGGCGTTCGGGCCCCTGACGATGACCGAACGGCCCGGGACGCACCTCAGCCGAAGAACACTCCGAACTCGTCGTACAGCGACGGATCCACCGACTTGATCCTGCCGCGGGTCTCGTCGAGGGGAACGCGGACGATGTCCGTGCCGCGCAGGGCGACCATCGTGCCGAAGTCGCCGTCCTTGACCGCGTCGACCGCGTGCAGCCCGAAGCGTGTCGCCAGCCACCGGTCGAAGGCGCTCGGCGTGCCACCGCGCTGGACATGGCCCAGGACCGTCGTGCGGGCCTCCGTTCCGGTGCGCCTCTCGATCTCCTGGGCCAGCCATTCACCGATGCCGGACAGGCGGACGTGGCCGTACTCGTCCAGGGACCGGTCCTTGAGGATCATCCGGCCCTCCTTGGGGACGGCTCCCTCGGCGGCGACGACGATCGGCGCGTAGTTGATCTCGAAGCGGCTCTTCACCCATGCGCAGACCTGGTCGATGTCGAAGGGCCGCTCCGGGACGAGGATCACGTTGGCGCCGCCCGCGACCCCCGCGTGCAGAGCGATCCACCCGGAGTGCCGGCCCATCACCTCCACCACCAGCGTGCGCATGTGCGACTCGGCGGTGGTGTGCAGCCGGTCGATGGCCTCGGTGGCGATCCCTACGGCCGTGTCGAAGCCGAAGGTGTAGTCGGTGCCGGCCACGTCGTTGTCGATGGTCTTGGGCACGCCGACCAGTTTGATCCCCTGGCGACTGAGCTCGGTGGCCGCACCCAGGGTGTCCTCGCCGCCGATCACGATGAGCGCGTCGACCTGGTGCGCGGCCAGGGTGTCCCGGATACGCCGCACCCCGTCGTCATGCTTGAGGGGGTTGGTACGGGAGGAACCGAGGATGGTCCCGCCGCGGGGCAGGATCCCGCGCACCTCGGCGATGCCCAGGGGCAGCACCCTGTCGCGGAGGGCGCCGAGCCAGCCGTCGCGCAGTCCGACGAACGTGAAACCGTAGGTCTGGGTCCCCTTGCGGACGACACTGCGGATCACGGCGTTGAGACCGGGGCAGTCACCGCCGCCGGTCAGTACTGCGATCTTCATGGCTTCCTCCCTTTCCCCCGGGCGGAGGCCGGCAGGTGTTCCCGGAGAGCCAGGTGCCTCTTTCTCCATCATGAGCGTCCGGGTCTTCGGCGGCGACTTTCCGTGGGAGGCCGCCGCGGTCGGCGGTGCCCTTGTGCGTGTGCACGCCGGGTGCCACCGGGCGCGTCCGGTGTGGGTGGTCACCCGGGAGGCTGAATTGCAGGTCGGGTGGGGGCGGACGGCGCATGAGGGCGGGTGGGGCAGGAGATGCAACGGGGGAGGGGCGTGGCCGACAGCAAGGAGAGTGCATGTGAATGCCGTCGCGTTCAGCGCGGACTTCTCCTCGGAAAGCCAGTGGGTGGCGGGCCGGTCCTGGGCCTATCCGGACGGAGGACCCACCAACCCGGACGACAACAAACTCGACCACCTCACGGCGGACCCCGAGTGTTCGCGGCTGGGCACGTTCAGGGCCCGGCGCAGGACGGACGGTCTGTGGGACGCCGGGCTGCTGACGACCGAGGGGAGCGCCGAGGGGTTCATGGTGCGCACCGGGGACCACCTGGAGGCCACGGTACGGCTCCCCACCCAGCTGGGTGCCTGGCCCGCGATCTGGACCTGGCGGGACGGCGGCAACGAGGTCGACGTCTTCGAGTACCACCCCGACAACCCTGACCTCCTCGAGCTGACCAACCATGTCCGGCAGGGCCGGCGCTATGTCCGCCACGACGCGGTGCGTCCGGGGGCCGTCATCGATCTGGGCGTGACCTTCGGCCGGCGCAGTGTGGTGTGGACCCTGAACGGCGAGCGGATCTTCGCCGACGGCCGTGGCGTGGGCTCCGGCTGGAAGGCCTACCTCATCGTCAACCTGTCGGTGTGCGCGGGCCGTTACCACCCCGCCCCCGACCCCGAGACGGCCGAGATGTCCTACGAGGTGAGCCGCCTTGTGGTCACCAGACCGTCAGGGGGTCGCCCGACGGATGACCCGCCCGAGGCGGATCGGCCCGTCGGAGGCGGGGTCGAGGATGCCTGACCTCGCTCACCGATGAGTTTCGTTGTGCCCGGTGGTCCAATACGGCACAACGAAGCGAATGGGGAGCCCGATGGACAAGGCGCACACGCATCCGACGACCATCGCCCGGCGCATGTTCGAGCTCTTGGAGCCGATCTGCCTGGTGACCTTCATGGCCGACGAGTGCAATGAGGAGCTGGCCGCGCTCGGCCACCGCACCTACTGGGACGGCTACTTCGCAAGCCGTGCCGCCCCGCTGGGGCTGGTACCCGCGCAGGTCGTGCACGCCGCGTTCTACAACTTCGCCGACGGAGAGGCCGCACGGCACATCCCGAGCGCGTGGGAGACCATCCCGCCCGCTGCCTCCGTGGCCGCGCGGGAAAGGGGCAGCGCGGCCTCCCTGCGGCGGATCCTCGGTGACGAGCTGGCCGGTTCCCCGGGTTTGGTACGCGCCGCCGACCTGACCACCAAGGCCGCGATCAGCGCACCCACAGAGGGCCGGGTGATGTACGCCGGGATGCGGACCCTGCCGGTGCCGAGCGACCCGGTCGCCCGGCTCTGGCACTCCGCGACCATGCTGCGCGAGCACCGCGGTGACGGGCACATCGCGGCACTCGTCGGCGCACGCATCGGCGGCACGGAAGCCCATGTGCTCTCCGCGCTGGAGCAGGGCATCCACCCGCCGGAGTCGTTCGGGCGCATCCATCACCTGCCCAAGAAACGGCTGGCCGCGGTCATGGACGGCCTGCGCGAGCGCGGGCTCGTCGACAGCGAGGGCTGGTTCACCGACGCCGGCCGCAAGACCAAGCAGCACATCGAAACCGTGACCGACGAACTCGCCGCCTCACCCTACGAGGCTCTGTCTCCCGCCGAACTCGACGAGCTGATCGCCGAGCTCGAACCCCTCACCGCAGTCCTGGTGGCCGCGGGATCGCAATGACGGTCAGTGCGCCTGCGGTACGTCGATGATCTTGCCGTTCTTGTCGAGCGTGTGGGTCTCCCAGTACACGTCCCACTTGTCGCCGACCACCTGCGGCACCTTGCCCTTGGGGTATCTCGCGTACCCGGAGGTCGGCTCCTCCCCGTCCGACACGCAGGCGGAGCCGGTCGAGCCCACGTACAGCACGGGGTACTCATCGCTGCTGCAGATGTTCTCCTGGTACTCCCACCCCGCGCATCCCGTGAGCATGAGCGCCGCTGCCGCGCTCGCCAACACGGCGCCGACGCCCGCCCTTTGACGCCGCAGGCCGGAGTGGGCAGGGCGGTCGATGCGAGGCGTGGTCATGATGTTCTCCCTGTTGTTGTCCGGTGTGCCTCCACTCTCGTCGCCGGACGGCGGCCGCCCCCTGAGCACTCGTACTCAGAGGCGGCCGCGCAGATGCTCAATCTTTCGAGCGATGGGCTCAGCGCCACCCGAGGGCCGGAGCCACGTGGGTCAGGATGCTCTCGATCACGTGGGCGTTGTAGGCGACTCCGAGCTGGTTCGGCACGGTGAGGAGGAGGGTGTCGGCGGCGGCGATCGCTTCGTCCTCGGCGAGCTGCTTGACCAGCACGTCGGGCTCGGCGGCGTAGGAACGGCCGAAGATCGCGCGGGTGTCGGCGTCGAGGTAGCCGATCTGGTCCTTGGAGTTGCCCTCACGGCCGAAGTAGGCGCGGTCGCGGTCGTCGACCAGCGCGAAGATGCTGCGGCTGACCGACACCCGCGGCTCGCGCGTATGCCCCGCCTCCCGCCACGCCTCGCGGTAAACCTCGATCTGCTTGCGCTGCTGGACGTGCAGCGGTTCGCCGCTCTCGTCGTACTTGAGGGTCGAGCTCTGCAGGTTCATCCCCAGGCCGGCCGCCCATGTCGCGGTGGCGTTCGAGCCGGACCCCCACCAGATCCGGTCCCGGAGGCCTTCGGAGTGCGGTTCGATGCGCAGCAGCCCCGGCGGGTTGGAGAACATCGGATTGGGGTTGGGCTGCGCGAATCCCTCGCCCGTCAGCACCTCGAGGAGCCGCTCGGTGTGGGCGCGTGCCATGTCGGCGTCGGTGGCCCCTTCGGCCGGCAACTGCCCGAAGTGGCGCCAGCCGTCGATGACCTGCTCCGGGGATCCCCGGCTGATGCCGAGCTGCAGCCGGCCACCGGAGATCAGGTCGGCGGCGCCCGCGTCCTCGGCCATGTACAGCGGGTTCTCGTAGCGCATGTCGATCACGCCGGTGCCGATCTCGATCCGGCTGGTACGTGCGCCGATGGCCGCGAGCAGCGGGAACGGCGAGGCGTAGTGCCGCGCGAAGTGATGGACGCGGAAGTACGCGCCGTCGGCGCCCAGCTCCTCCGCGGCGACCGCGAGGTCGATCGCCTGGAGAAGTGCGTCCGCTGCGGTGCGCGTCTGCGAGTGCGGCGACGGCGTCCAGTGCCCGAAAGACAGGAACCCGATCTTTTTCATACCGCTTTCAACAATCAAGGTGGGCGTTCATTCCCCGCGGCCTGCGGCGTGGGCGTACCTATGACGCGACCCGTGCGAGCCAGTCCGTACGGGTGCGGCGTGCTGTGGCCGAGATGTGTGCCTGCGGATACAGGGCGTCGAAGCCGTGGAAGCCGCCGGCCCAGACGTGGAGTTCGGCCTGGCCGCCGGCCGCCCAGATGCGGGTGGCGTAGTCGGTGTCCTCGTCACGGAAGACCTCCGCGGAGCCGGTGTCGATGTAGGTGGTCGGCAGGTTGGAGAGGTCCTGGGCCACGGCCGGCGACATGTACGGGGAGACCTCGGCGTCGGTGAGGTCTCCGAGGAGCGAGCGCCATCCGAACGCGTTCATCTCGCTGGTCCAGACGCCGGGGGTACCGGCGTACTGGCGGCTGGAGGTGGAGGCGTTGCGGTGGTCGAGCATGGGGCAGATCAGCATCTGCGCGGCGATCGGGGGACCGTCCAGGTCGCGGGCCAGCAGGCCGACGCCGGCGGCGAGTCCGCCTCCCGCGCTGGCGCCGGCGACGACGATCCGGGCGGGGTCGATGTGCAGGTCGGCGGCGTGTTCAGCGACCCACAGCAGTCCCTGGTAGCAGTCGTCGACCAGGGCGGTCCCGGTGGCTTCCGGTGCCAGCCGGTAGTCCACGGAGACGACGACCGCGCCGAACCGGTCGAGCCACTCCAGCGGGATGTCGATCTGGGAGTAGCGGTCGCCCATGATCATTCCGCCGCCGTGGATCCAGTAGATGCAGAGGGCGGCCGCGCTGGGATCGGTGTGCGCGGGGCTGAGGACGGTCAGGGGGATCGGGGTGCCGTCCTTGGCCGGCACGGTGATCTCGCGCCGGTCGACCTGTCGCTGCTGGAGAAGGGATTCGACGGGTGTCGAGGGCAGTTGACGCAGTTGTGCGAGGACCTCGGGGGTGAGCTGGGACATGAGAGGCATGTCGGCGAGGAGTTCACGCAGTTCGGGGTCCAGGGCGGGGCGTGCCAAGGTCATGGTCGTCGTCTTTCGTCGAGGTGTCGGACGGTCGGGCTGGGAAGGGCGCCTGGTGCCGGGGTGGCGGGACGGGGGTCCGATCAGGTGTTCACAAAGGCGGCCTTGCCGCCCACGGGGACGTGATCGGTGTACTCGGGCTCCCGGGCCAGCAGCGGGGCGATCTGCGCCACGAGGGCCTGAGCGGCCGTACCGGCGAAGATGCGGTGATGGTCGTCCTCGCTGGTCCAGCCCTCGGTGACATGGATGACGTCCGGGGCGGACGCGGAGCGGGAGACCAGGTAGACGACGCAGTGTTCGCTCGCGCCGGGGCTGCCCTCGTTCAGGCCGGTCAGCAGCAGGTCGATCAGCCGGTCTCCCAGGGTGGGCTTGGCGGTGAGGGTGGCACTGAAGCCGTATGTGGCGTTCACGGTCGTCCTTTCGGCCGGTGGTGGAGTGAAGTGACTCCATTCAAACGGCCTGACCTGCGGAAACGATAGAACGATGCTCGCCCGCACTTGCACGATCCTCGCGAAGACGGGAGCCATGGCCCACAAGGGTGCTGCAATGGCTCCATGCCTCTCGAAGAGCTCCGAACCCTGCTCGCCCGGCACGCCGGGCCGGATTGGACGACCGCCATCGACGGCGTCCTCGTCTCCAGGGTCGACCGCCCCGATCCGCCGGCCCCGTCCATGTCCGGCATGGTGCTCGCGGTCATCGCCCAGGGCGCCAAACGACTCGCCCTGGGCGACCGGGTCTACGAGTACGGTCCGGGGCAGTTCCTGGTCGCGTCCGTCGACCTCCCCGTCACCGGACAGTTCACCCAGGCCGCCCCCGAGGAGCCGGCCCTCGGCTTCGGACTCATCCTGGATCCGTCCGCCGTCGCCGAGTTGCTCCTCCAGGCCGGTCCCGGAGACACCCCTCGCACCGGAGGGGGCGCGCCCTCCGCGATCGCCGTCAGCGATGCTCCGCCCGCCCTGCTCGACGCCGTGGTCCGGCTGCTGCGGCTGCTGGACGAGCCCCGCGACCGGGCCGTACTCGCGCCGCTCGTCAAACGCGAGATCCTGTGGCGGCTGATCACCAGCGAGCAGGGCGCGGCCGTCCGTCAGCTCGGCCTCGCCGACAGCAGCCTCAGCCATGTCTCGCGCGCCGTGCGCTGGATCCGCGAGAACTACGCACAGCCCTTCCGGGTCGAGGACGTGGCCCGCATGTCGGGCATGAGCGCCTCCGCCTTCTACCGCAACTTCCAGGCGGTGACCGCGATGAGCCCCATTCAGTTCCAGAAGCAGATCCGGCTCCAGGAGGCCAGACTGCTACTCGCCACTCACCCGGGCGATGTCACCGGGGTCGGCCAGCGTGTCGGCTACGACAATCCCTCCCAGTTCAGCCGGGAGTACCGCCGTCAGTTCGGCGCACCGCCCAGCCGGGACGCCGCGCGCCTGCGCGAAGCCGTGCGCGCCCCCACCAGCGTCCTGCCCTGAGCGACACAGCCTGAGCGCAGGAGGATCGAGCAAGGGGCAGCGAGGATAGTTCTAGTGTTCGTGCAGGTCAGAGCGGTCCAATGGGGTTGTTGATTCTTCGGCGGAGCAGGAAAGTGCCAATGCTCCGCGCATCCCACCACAACGCCGAGGGGCACAGCATGAAGACCGTTCTGATCACCGGTACCTCGTCCGGATACGGCCGGGCGACCGCCGTCCACTTCCACGAGCAGGGGTGGAACGTCATCGCCACGATGCGCACGCCCCGTACCGGCGTCCTGCCGGAATCGGACCGGATGCGCGTCGTCCCACTCGACGTGACCGAGCCGGCGAGCATCACGGCCGCGATCGAGGCGGCGGGCCCCATCGACGCCTTGGTCAACAACGCGGGCGTGCCCTCGATCAGCGTGTTCGAGGGCACCCCGATGACTCAGGTGCGGGAGGTGTTCGAGACCAACACCTTCGGCGTCATGGCGACCACGCAGGCGGTGCTGCCCCAGTTCCGCGAGCGCGGCTCAGGTGTGGTGGTCAACGTGACCTCCAGCGTGGTGCTGGGTCACATGCCGCTCTCCGCCGTCTACAAGGCGAGCAAGTCGGCCGTCGAGGGGTTCACTTCGTCCCTCGCGCTCGAACTCGCGCCCTTCGGCGTCCGGGCGAAGACGGTTCAGCCGGGCGCCTGCCTGACGACGAACTTCGCCGCCCGGGCCACGCAGGGCGCCGCACCGGACGAGCTGGTCCCGGCGCCCTACGCGCCGTGGGCGAAGAAGGCCATGAACTCCTTCACCGGCCAGGAGCTGTTCACCAAGGAGACCGATGTCGCCGAGGCGGTGTGGCGGGCCGTCCACGACACGACCGGCCAGCTGCGCTTTCCCGCGGGTCCGGACGCGCACTGGCTCGCGCAGGCGAAGTAGCCGACCGAGCAGGCCGTTTGGAACGTACACCGACACCGACATCGTGGCGTCAACTGTGTTGTGTGGGCGCGGGTGTTGTTCTCGCCGAGTTCCAGGGCGGCCTGGGTGTCCGTGCGAGCGTGTTCGAACGCCCGGATGACGCCGAGATCGCAGCCCGCCTCGGTGCGGCTCTCACCGATGCGGTCGCTCGGTCCTCCTCGCCTCCCTCCCCGAAAGGGCCTTTGTCGGCGGGGTTCTCGCGCCGTGACGGTGGTTGCCGCTGGAGGGCGGGCCGGAACTCAAGGCTGATCGAGACCTGAAAGCCGAGCGGCCCGAGCGGCTGGAAGGCGTGCCGCTCGGGCCGAGCTCCGCAAGGGGGCGGTGCGTATCAGGAGGTGGGACGCCGGCCTCGGAGATCAGGGGGCCTGAAAGCGTCGCACCTCAGCAGGACGCTCAGTAGGAAGCGGTGCGGTCCTCGTAGATGCGGGCGCCGCTGTCCCACATCCCCTTCGCGTACGACGTGACATTGGCGTCGTTGACCATGCGGGTGTAGCAGTCGGTGTCGCCGTTGGGCACGGAACAGGAGTACTCACGCCCGTCGCTGTTGCGGTGCACCGTGGCGTACGGGGTGAACTGGTCCCGCGTGTCATAGCCCGCGTTGGAGATCCGGGCCCAAGCGGCGCGGCAGCTGGGGCTGTAACGGAGTTCGAGCAGCGCCTGCCCGAGTCTGGTGCTCTCCACGGTCCGCGCGTCGCCCTGGCAGTAGACGGAGGGGTCCTTGCCGTCGCAGGCCGACCCCGAGCACGCCGTGGCGGCCGCGTGAGCCGGCGTTCCCGCGAGCAGTCCGCCGCCTGCCAGCAGAAGCGCGGCCGCGGTGCGTACCCAGGTGGTGCTGTTCCTCATCTGTTCTCCCATGTCCGTAACGCGGAGTTGAGCCAGTGACGGGGCCGTCGTCGGCACCGACGGCGACACGGTGGCGGGCTCTCCCGGAATCGGACAAGCGGAAGGGAACCGCCTGGGACGCTGACACTCTCACTCGCCCCCTGAGCTGCGTGTTCGTGGTGCGGCTGGGAGCCGCCTGGGATGCGGGCGGAGCGTCCGTCGGCATCCGGAACGACCAACTCCCGCCTCGGTCAGGCAACTTCTGGCACATTGGACCGCCGGGATCGTGACCGCGTCCCGAGTCGGTGGAGCATCGGGCCGCCGGCATGCGCCGACAGGGGGGTTCTCCGTGAACCAATACAAGGAGGTCGAGCGGCTCGCCGCTCAGCTTCGCGCGCTGAAGGAGAGATCCGGGCTCAGCTACGACGCTCTCGCGCAGCGGGCCGGCATCAGCCGTTCCAGCCTGCACCGTTACTGCGCGGCTTCGTCGGTCCCGCAGGACTACGGCGTCGTGCACCGCATCGGCACGGCCTGCGGTGCCACCTCCGCCGAACTGCGCGAACTGCACCGGCTGTGGGCTCTCGCCGACACGGAGCGCGAGAGGCGGGTGCCGCAGGAGGAGAGCGCGCACGGCGATGTCGTACGGGAGAAGGCCGAAGCCGGGCAGGCAGCGGTGGCTGACACCGAGGTAGCGGATTCCGCAGACCCGGTCTCGACCGCGACTGAGAACCCGGCTTCCGCTCCCGGCCCCGAGGAGCCGAGGACAAAACCCGGTCGTCTCCCGGTGACTCGTCGGACCCTCGCTCTGACCGCCGCAGCCGCAGTCACCGTTCTCGGGACCGTCGGCTGGGCCATGTCCCTGACCTCCACCCCCCAGGAGCCGGCCGACAAGGCAGATCCACGAACCCTGTTCTCCGCCCCCTGCTCGCCCGTCGTGAGCATGGGCCAGCACGACGAGTGCGTACGCGAAGTACAGACGCTGCTCGAGCGTCGTGGCGCCGTCATCGGCGTGGACGGCGACTTCGGTCCCCAGACCCTGCGCCGAGTGACGGCTTTCCAGGTCATCGCCGGACTCCCGCCGAACGGCGTCGTCACGACCGACACCAAGACGGCGCTCTACGAGTCGAAGGCCCGCATGGACACCTGGTCGCCGGAGAAAGCCCGCCAGCGTATCCGCGAGGTCTTCGACGAGGCACCGGACGACGCCGTCGCCATCGCCGACTGCCAGTCCTTCCTGGACCCCCTGCACATCCTGCCGAACACCAACGGCAGCAGGAACTGGGGCCTGTTCCAGATCTCCGACACCCGGTTGCGCGAACTGGGCGGGACCCCGCTCAAGGCGCTGGACCCCGAATGGAACATCCAGGCCGCGAAACGCCTGTGGTCCCGCGACCGCGACTTCCACGACTGGCCACACTGCGAGCGCGCCCTACGGGGCAAAGCACCGGCCACCCCGTCTTCGGCCTCGCCTACGGCCTCGAAGAAGAACTGACCGCGGGATCGCACGCCGGGTTGTGTCAGGGTTGGGGCTTCCACACGGCCCCTGACCACGGGAGGTGGGGTAGCGGCTCGCTGGGGCGGACCACGACGACCGAGCCGGGGCTCCGTCGCCGCTTGGTCGACGGCGCGTCGGCGTCGTCGACCAAAGCGATGAAGCGAGTGCGCTCCGCGTCGCCCAGCCGCCCCTCCACCTGAGCGCGCTCAAGCGCCGGGCGTCCACGTCAACTCGGTGGTCACCAGGCCGGCGTGTCCGGATCGCCGACCTGCCCCCCGTGCGGCAAGACCGACGCCCGCGACGCCTAGCTGAACATCGCGAGGTGGGCGGGGACTGCCCTTAACGTTCGAGCCTGTGTGACTTTTTCGAGATAGACGACATCGAGTTCGTGCCGACTGACACCGACACGTGCGCCGTTAGCCAGGAACGGCCCCTGCGGCCCTGGCTTCGTCGTCCGAACGCACGGAGCTCATCTCCGACTGCCTGGATGTACGGATCCGGCGTAGTCGCGCGTGATGCCGAAGCGAAATGCGCATGCAGCGACTGCGGGGACGGGGCAGGATCGCGGGCATGTCAACCGATGTCAGCGGAGTGATCGAGTGTCGGCCGGGGGCCCGGCTGTGGGGACCGGAGGACGAGGACTCGGTATGGGAAGCCGGCATCGACCTCTTCCTGCTCAACAGGGGCAACGCCTACGACGGCTTGGCCTGTCTCTTCGGCATTCGCAACTCCTTTGGCTTCCGGCCCCTGGCCGAAGGGCGCGGCTTCCCACATGACGCCTCGGATGGGCTGCGCAGGGACTTCTTGGCCTACGGAGGCCCGGACGACGTGCACGGAACTACCTGGCTGACCTGGGCTGAGCTCGAGGCCACCGACTGGCAGGAGACAGACGCCTCCGGCACACGAAGCCGCGCCGCAGCCGCGGGGACCGACACCGACTGGGGTCGGGTCTGGCGCGTGATGTCTGTTCTCAGCGAGGTCCACGGCCCGGAAAACGTACGCCTCGTCGTCTGGTTCCGCTGATACCCGAGTGAGCGCTCCAGTTGGCGAACGGTGCCGACTGGAGCGCTCAGTTACACCCGAAATCGCTTGTCCCCAGGTCGGACGTCGACCAGGATCACCTCATGACGACCAGAAAGGGCCATGCCCTCTAGGCGCCCCGCTCCGCTCTCCACCGCTCGCGCGCCGCCGATCGCCGCACCGCAGTGCCCGATGGCCGTGACCGACCGCCCACTCAGGAGAGCCCACCGTGCAGAAGACCGTCCTCGTTCCCTACGCCCACCTGCCCCAAGCGCACCACGACCGCCACGTCCTGACCAGTACCGTCGACGTTTTCGGCGGCGCCCACTGGCTGCTTGCCGAACGCGCTCCGCAGCCCGGCGGCGATGTCCTGCCCTTTGACGCGCTGGTCGTTTCCGTCGATCCGGGCGGCAACGTCGAACTCACCGAGCTGAGCGCCGTGCGGGCCCGCTGGCCGCGCCTGGACCGCCTGCCCGACGGCGGGTTTGTCGTCGCCGCGTCTCGCGTCCGCCGATACGAGGACGCGAACCAGGTCCAGGTCTTCGACGCGCTCGGCCGTGAGGCCTCGTCCTTCTCCGTCGGGGACGCCATCGAGCACCTGCTCGTGGACGAGGCCAGCCGTATCTGGGTAGGGCACTTCGACGAGAACCCGGTGGGAATCCGCTGTTGGAGCGCCACGGGCCGGCTCGCGTGGACGTCAGATGACGCCCGCATCCCCGGTCTCTTCGACTGCTACGCCCTGAACGTGTCGGGCACCACCGCCTGGGCGTGCCCATACACGGACTTCCCGCTCGTCGAGATACGCCCCGACCGCACCGATCGGCCCGTGAGGGTGTGGGCGAACCGCGTACGGGGCGCCAAAGCGGTGGCCGTCCATGGTGAGCGGGTCGCCTTCTACGGCGGCTACGGCGAGGAGCGGGACCGACTTGCCCACGGAGAGATCATCGAAACATCCGTCGAGTCAACGGACGTCGGGCTGCTCACGCCGCCCGATGGCTCTGCCCCCGGCCGTCGGCGGGTTGTCGGCCGAGGAAGCAGGATCTACGTCCAGTCCGAGCCGTTCACAACCTGGGGCGTGTTCGACCTCAGCAGCTGATACCCGGCACTGGAAAGCCCATTTCTACCCGATCCTCGACCATCCGTTCACGCCGGGGAATTGCGCTGACACCCCGAGACCGCGACCGTCTCCAGGATCAAGTCGACGCCGCAGCAACCGTCATCGCCGCCCTGTACGCCGAGAACGCGGCTCTCCGTGAGCAGATCTCGAGCCAGTCGGCGATCGTCGTACCTCTTGCGTCACGACGGTGACGCCGCTCGTCATCGAGCTCAGCCGGAGATGCACCCGCTGTCTCGTGAGACATCTAAAGGTCTGGAGAACCCTGGTTTGCGTGGACGGCCCCGCCGCATGCCCCGACGGTTGTACGCCGACCGAGGTTACGACCTCGACAAGTACCTTCGCCTGCTGTGTAAGCGCGGCATCAAGCCCGTGATCGCCCGACGTGACCTCGCCCATGGACCCGGACTGGGCAAGGTGCGCTGGGTGGTCGAGCGCGCCTTCGCCTGGCTGCACCAGTTCAAACGGCTCCGCATCCGCTACGTACGACGCAGCGATCTCCATCAGAGCCTGCTTGAACTCGCCTGCAGCCTCATATGCCTCCGCCGCCTCAGAGCCTGATTCTGAAACGCTCGGTAAGTCATCGCCGATGCGGCCTCTGTTACGGGTGCAGCACACCCTGCCGCCCCCCAGTCCCGCAACGTGCTCCCCAGCGACACCCCTGCATGCGTCATCAATCCCCGACCATTGTGTTTCGGCCACGCCTACTCATAAGCTTTCCACTTGGCAGGTATTGAAACGATTCAATACCTGCACAGGGGAGGGACACCCCTGTTCCAGCGCGGTGCGCTCATGAGAGGAATCCGATCCGTGACCGAGGAGAACAGAAGTGCGCTGAGCCGTCGGCACATGCTCGGCATCATGACGGCCGCAGCAGCCGGAGCCTCGCTCCCGCTGGCGGCCGCGTCGAACGCCGTGGCATCGGCCAGGCCCGGTTCCGCACCCGTGGACCTGCGGGTCAACTCCCGGGTCGAACCCCTGGGCACACAGACGGCGCCGGCGTTCAGCTGGGTTCCCCAGGTGGCCAGGCAGACCAGGTACGAGATCCAGGTCGGCACCAGGCCCGGCAGCGCCGACGTCTGGCGCAGCGGCAGGGTGGCGAGCTCGAACAGCACCGCGGTGGCCTACGGGGGCGGCGCGCTGCGGTCGGAGCAGCCGTACTTCTGGCGCGTTCGGAGTTGGGACGAGAACGAACAGCCCGGCCCCTGGAGCGAGCCCGCTGTGTGGGAGACCGGTCTGCTGAAGGGGGAGAAGGACTGGTCCGGCGCGCAGTGGATCGGTGGGCGCGTGACGCAGGACCACGACTGGAAGGACCTCACCGCGACCGTCGTCTTCCGCGGCGGCAGCGACCCCACCGCAGGCCTCTCCCTGCTGCTGCGCGCCGAACCCATCGGCAAGACCTGGGGCGAGGGTCTCAACTGGACGATCCGCCAGAGCGGCGCCGACATGCAGCTGGTCATGAGGACGAGTCACTACGCGGGCAACACCTGGGTGGACGACGGCACTTCCGAGCCCGACTGGGGTGTCAACCACTACGACCCCCAGAGCGAGACCAACCCCACCACCGCGGGCACCCGCAGCGTTCCGGTCGGCACGGTCACCCTCCCCGCCTACACCGGACTCACCAAGGACACCTGGGCCACCCGCGACCACACGGTGCGGGTCGCCGCCCGCGGCCTCACCGTGACCACCACCGTCAACGGCGTCGAAGTCGACAGCCGTGCGCTCTCCGGGGACCAGATCCGCCGCCACGGCAGCTTCGGCTTCGCCGGCGGTACCTCCGCCACCGTGCGCAGCGTCGAAGTGACCGGCACCGGCGCCCGCGACTTCGCGGTCGACCTGACCATGGGCGCCAACCCGTTCGAGAACGGCATCAGTACCCTCGACGGTCTGACCTTCCCGCCGAAGAACCCCTACATCCCGTCCAAGAACAGCGTGCTGCCCATCGCCAACCCGGCTCCGGTGCTGCGCCGCGCGTTCACGCTGCCCCGCGGACGTCGTATCGCCAAGGCGCGCCTGCACCTGAGCGCCGCGGGCAACGTCGGCTTCACCGTCAACGGCGGCCCGATCACCGTCGACGGACGGCGGGCGAACCCGGGCCGGACCAACGTCCCCCGGCTGCTCACCGACCAGAGCACCTACGACCGCACGGTCCTCTACGACACCTTCGACGTCACCGAGCTGCTGGAGGCCGGCGGACCGAACGTGCTCGCCGCCGAACTCGGACGCGGCTGGTACGGAGTGACGACCCCTCAGGAGTGGTACTGGCAGCTCGCCCCCTACGTCGGCCAGCCCCGCTTGCGCGCGAAGCTCGTCGTCACGTACACCGACGGATCGGCCACCACGCTCGTCACCGACCAGGACTGGCTCACCGCGGACGGACCCACGACGTTCGACTCCGTCTACTCGGGCGAGAAGTACGACGCCCGGCGCGCGGACCAGCTGGGGGAGTGGCGCTCACCCGGCCACCGCCCCGGCCGCGGCTGGCGTCCGGCCACCGTCCTGCTCCCGCCGGGCAGTTGCTCCGGCCCCTCGCCCAAGTACCACGGCGCGCTCCCCGCCACGACGATCCCCGAGGGCTTCAAGCCCGCCGTGCTGCGCGCCCATGAGGCCGAGCCGGTGCTGGTCGACCGGACGCTGCGCCCGGTCTCGCTCACCGAGACGGCGCCCGGCTCGAAGACCTGGGTCCTGGACTACGGCCAGATCCTGACCGGCCTCGTCCACCTCCAACTCACCGGCATACGCCCGGACAAGGAGGGGCTCACCCTGCGCATCCGCGGGGGCAACCGGATCGTCGCCGGCGACGGCACGGCCGCCTCGCCGCTCTCCGTCGAGGAGGAGAACTTCCAGCACGACGCCAACCTCCAGACGCACTACTACACCGTCGGCAGCCGCTCGGCCCAGAGCTGGGAACAGCAGTTCAGCCACTTCGGCTTCCGCTACCTGGAGGTCATGAACCTCGAAGCCGTCCTCGGCCGCGCCCCCGACCTCACCCGCGACGCGGACGTCCTGACCGTCGGTGTCGCCCGCACCGGTTTCGCCCGCACCGGCACCTTCACCACCGACAACGCCCTGCTCAACCGCCTCCAGCGCAACCTGGAGTGGGCCGAGCAGAACAACCTCGTCCAGAAGCCCACCGACACCCCGTCCCGGGAGAAGAACGGCTGGACCGGCGACGCCATGGCCAGCTCCGAGTCCGAATGCCTCACCTGGGACGTCAACGCCGTACTCACCACCTACCTGCGGCACTTCCCCGACAACCAGATCTCCACCGGCCAACTGCCCATGATCGTGCCCGTCGCCAAGGGCGGCTACGGATACGACCGCACACCGGGCTGGAACGCCGCGTGGAAGGCGGTCCCGGCCTGGGACTCGGCGTACTTCGTCATCCCGTGGGAGCTGTACGCGTACTACGGCAACAGCAGCCTGTTCGCCGAGCTCTACGACCACCAGGACAGTCTCCTGAGGTACTACGAGACGCTGTTCACCGCCGAGAACGGCTACAAGTTCGAGGCCTCGCTGGGCGCCTACTCGGGCGCCGAGCCCCCGGGCAGCAACGCCGTCATCAGCCTCGCCTTCTACATCCACTTCTGCGACTACATGGACGAGGTGGGAAGCCGCCTCGGCCGCACCGAACGGGCCGCCCACTACGCCCGGTTGGCAGGGACGCTCCGCAAGGCGTTCATCGCCAACTACTGGGACCCGTCAAAGGGTTGCTTCACCCAGGGCAGCATCTCCAGCGAGAACGCCATGGCCATCGCCTTCGACCTGGTCCCCGGCTCCGACCTCGCCCCCGACGACCCCCGCCACCTCGCCGGGACGCAGACCGTCGAGGAGAACAAGAAGGCCCTCGCCGAGCTGCTCGCCGACCGCATCGTGGCAGCGGACCAGCACATCCAGAACGACATGTACGGCTCGCGCTACGAGTTCAACATCCTCAGCGAGTACGGCCACACGGATGTCGCGCTGAAGGCCGTCACCCAGACCGGCGTCCCCGGGTACGTCCACCAGATCGCCAAGGGCGCCACCTCACTGTGGGAGCAGTGGACGGACCGGCTGTCGGTCGACCACCACTACCGGTCCAACGTGGCGACCTGGTTCTACCAGAGCCTGGCCGGCATCAGGCCGACCTCAACTGCCTACGAGACGCTGCGCATCCGCCCGTACATCCCCGCGGCCGCGGTCAACAGCCGGGTGCCGAAGGACGTCCAGGACACCGACCTGGCACCCTCGACCCTCGACCAGGTCAGCGCCTCCATCGACACCGTGCGCGGCAAGGTGTCGTCGACGTGGCGGCGCCGCCCGGACGGCAGGATCGACCTCGCGGTCGGCGTCCCGTACAACACGGAGGCCGAGATCTGGGTGCCCACCCAGAACCGACCCGTCACCGCGCCCCGGGGCGCCGCCTTCGTCCGCGATGACACGTCCGGCGGTGCTGCCTACAAGGTCTACCGGGTGAGGGCGGGCCAATACCGTTTCAACGCCGAATGATCCCGTCCGGCAAGCCACGGTCGCCTGAACATCACGGCAGGTCGAAGCGGTGACGTGGCGCCGACCAGTCCGCTGCCGCCGCCGTCGCGCGTTCGAGGTCCTCCTGGAGCAACAGCCGCCGGGCCACGAGGTCCTCGGCGGCGGCCCCGATCCTGGCGACGTAGTCCGTCGAGTCCCGGTAGCGCTTCTGGACGCTGGGGCGGGGGTCGCCGGTGATCAGCCGTTCGTCCTCCGTGGCGGCGAACGGGAAGGTGGATCCGCTGAACTCGTGCAGCGCACCGTGCCCTTGACCCGGAGCCCGCGTGTTCCAGCCGGTGTGGGTGCCGAGCGGCACGGCCACCATCGGAGCACGTACGCCCGCGGTTTCGTTGCCGTCGGCGTCGACGGCGGGTACCAGCACGGTGTATCCGCGCGTGCGGTCCGCGACCGGTGGCACGGCCGAACGGTCCACGGCGTACAGCTCGTTGGGGCCACGGGGAGGCAGGGCGGACGGCACGGCGGGGAACTGGCGCGACCAGACGTCCATCGTCACCAGGGTGCCGCCCGCCACGGTCGGCACCGCGCTGGCCGGCGGCTCCACGCCCTCGCTCACCCAGGCGTCGAGGGCGTGCAGGACCGCGCGGAAGAGGGCCGAGGTGGCGACGGTGTTCTGCGGGTGGTTGCAGATCCCCTTGGTGGGGGCACCGGCGGACGGGTCGGCCACGTGCTGGCTCGACGACCACAGATACCCGCGTGCGTTGGGCGGGAAGCCCAGGTCCTGGCCGTCCGTGGTGGTGTGCACCAGCGATCCTCTGCGCTGCCAGTACTCGGTGGAGGT
Organism: Streptomyces sp. NPDC057253; assembly: GCF_042669125.1. NCBI lineage: Bacteria > Bacillati > Actinomycetota > Actinomycetes > Kitasatosporales > Streptomycetaceae > Streptomyces > Streptomyces sp. NPDC057253. The sequence goes on from NZ_JBHUXV010000028.1 coordinate 36,817, forward strand.
CTGGGTGTGCAGCACCTTGGGGTCGGTGGGCCGCTTCATGATCGCGTCCCGCTCGCCGGTGAGGTGATCGACCGTCTCGGCGTAGGCGAAGGGGAAGGTGTCGGCGGAGCTGAGGTGGTCCTCGTACTGCTGGCCGCCCGGAACGGTCAGGTTGGTGAAGCGCTCGATGCCGAGCCGGCCGGCTCCGGAGACGTGGGGCAGCAGCCCGTCGAAGACCGGGCGGCCTTCGGCGTCCTCATTGAAGCCGAGGTGAATGAAGTCGCGGATGGCGCGGCCGGTCTGGGAGCGTCCCCATCCGTAGGCGTGGTCCACGGGACCGGCCGGCCCTGCGGGGTCGTGCCGCAGATGGCTGACCAGGTCGCGCACCGCGGCCAGGCCCAGCCCGAGGACGAGCGGGCCCTCGGCCTCGTAGACGAGTTCGTAGATCCAGCCGGGCTGGAACCCACCGTCCACGTGGAGGTCGTACCGGCTCGGCACGACGGCCGCGGCCGAGGTCCTGAGCTCGCTGCCGCCGCCCTGCACTCTCGCGAACCGCCAGGCTCCGGAGGGGAGTTCCTCCGGTGTGCTGTGCGGATAGCGCCGCCGCGCGAGACGGGCGGTGTGTTCGCCTCGTGCGCTCACCGGGCAGGACCTGGTGCTCGACCAGCGGGACAGCGGCAGCGAGGCGGTGGGTGCCTCCACGATGAACTCGGCTGTCGTCAGGCCGCGCACGGGCTCCCCGCCCTGCCCCGCCACGGGCAGGTCGAGCAGCAGTCTTCCGTCGCCGGGCAGCAGGTCGCCCTGCCAGGCGCCGAAGACGACGGTGTAGCCGCGGCGCATCAGATGGCCGTTCCCGGCGTCGGCGAGCGTGCGTGGCCGGTTGGTGTGCGGGGCGTCGCAGAAGTACTGGAGCGCCCGCTTGTTGCCCCGGTTGCCCCAGTCGAAGAACAGCCTCCTGCGCCCGCCGTCGACCGGACGCAGGATCTCGACGTCCCCGCTGAAGCGCACCGCGCCCGTGCTGTCGGGCGGCACGAGGTCGAGGTCGGGGATGACCCGGTTGGCGGCCGACTTCGGGTCCACGGCGTAGTGGGCGGTGGCGGTGAGCACCTCGTACGCCCCGGCGCCGGCGAAGTGGTGGCCCGCGGCGAACGGCTCGCGTGCGTGCACCTCCAGCCGGACAGGACTCACCGGCCCGTCCCCTGGAGCGCCGGGGCGGCGGGGCGCCAGCCCAGCTCGGGAGCGATCAGCTCCCGGACGTCGTGCAGGATCTGCTCGTACTCCTCGCGGTGGAACTCGTACGGCAGCTCCAGGCGCAGTTCCGACACCTGCGCCAGGACGGGATCGGCCGCCAACTGCTCCAGGATCTGTTCCGCGGTGCCGACCACGTCCGGGGCGAACAGGATCCGCTTCGGGCCCAGCGCCGCCAGGGTCTGCGGCTTCAGGGTGCGTTCGTGCCGACTGGCCGCGTAGTCCCGGTAGCGGGCCCGGGTGGCCGCGTCGGCGCTGTCGAAGGGCACGATCACCCGCCCGAGCGCCACCCGCGCAGCCCGCCGCTCCTCGCCCGGGCCGCGCCGGTACTCGGAGAGCAGGTTGAGCTGGACGGTGGTGAAGTCGTCGGTGTCCTCGCCGGTGACGATGTTGCCGGACAGCAGGTTGAGACCGTTGTCGGCGGCCCAGCGGACCGAGCGCAGGCTGCCTCCGCCGTACCAGATCCGCTCCACCAGCCCGGGATTGTGCGGCTGGAGCCGCGGCCGCTGGATGTTGCCGGGCGAGTGGATCACGGTGTCCGGGCCGCCGAGGTAGTCGCCGCGCAGGTTGTCGACGAGTCGGGCGATCCTGCCGTACGACAGGTCGAAGCTTCGCCAGTCGCCGTCGTACACCAGGTCGCCGAGCAGGTGGGCGTGCGGCATGCCGGTGCTGAAGCCGACCTGGAGGCGGCCGCGGGACAGGACATCGGCGAGCGCCAGGTCCTCGGCCAGGCGGAACGGGCTCTCGTAGCCGATCGGGATGACCGCGGTGCCCAGCTCGATCCGCTCGGTGCGCTGGCCCGCCGCGGCGAGGAACACGGCAGCCGATCCGACGCCGTGTTCGAGGTGGCGCTGGCGGATCCAGGCGCCGTCGTAGCCGAGCCGCTCACCGTGTTCGAACAGCTGGAGTGTCTCCTCCAGGCCGGTGTAGGGGTCGTCGTCAGCGAAGTTGCCCGGGGTGAGAAAGGCCAAGGAGGTGATGGTGGGAACGCTCATGACGCTGGTCCTCGGCTCGTGGCGGTCTCGGGGGTGGCAGTGGTGACCCGGCCGCCGGGGATGGCGGCGAGCAGTTCGCGGGTGTACTCGTGACGCGGGTGGGTGAACAGTTCCTCCGGCGGGCCCGCCTCGACGACGCGGCCGTTGCGCATGACGGCGACCTGGTGCGCGATCTGCCGTACGACGGCCAGGTCGTGGGAGATGAAGAGGTAGGCCACCCCGGTGTCGGCCTGCAACTCCGCCAGCAGGTCCAGCACTTGGGATTGCACGGACACGTCGAGGGCGGAGACCGGCTCGTCGCAGACCACCAGGTCGGGGGAGAGGGCGAGGGCGCGGGCGATCGCCACGCGTTGCCGCTGCCCGCCGGACAGTTCCGCCGGCCGGCGCTCCAGTGTGGCGGCGGGAAGCGCCACCCGGTCGAGCAGTTCGCGGGCCCGGGTGACCCGGGAGGCGCGGTCGCCGACCTTGAAGGCGCGCAGCGGCTCGGTGATCACATCACTGATGGAGAAGCGCGGGTCGAGCGAGGCGTAGGGGTTCTGGTAGACGAGCTGTGCGCGGCGGCGCAGTTGCCTGGCCCGGGCGCCCTTGGCGGTGGTGACGTCGGTGCCGTCGAAGAGGATCTGTCCCGCGGTCGCGTCGGCGAGCCGGAGCGCCAGGCGGGCGGTGGTCGACTTGCCGGAGCCCGACTCCCCGACCAGGGCGAGGGTCCGGCCGCGGTGGAGGGTGAAGCTGACGTCGTCGACGGCGCGCAGGGTGCGGGGCCCGTCCCCGGTGCGGGGCAGCCTGAACTCCTTGACCAGGTTGCGTACTTCGACCAGGGGTGCCGCGTCCGGTGGGGTGTGGGGGGCCGGGGTGCGGGGCCGGGCGGTGGTCAGGCTCGGGGCGCTGGCCAGCAGGTGGCGGGTGTAGGCGTCCTGGGGGTCGGCGAGGATGTCCTGGGTGGGGCCCGCCTCGACGACCTTGCCCTGTGACATCACGACCAGCCGCTGGGCCCGGTCGGCGGCGACCCCGAGATCGTGGGTGACGAGCAGGATCGCGGTGCCCGACTCCTCGGTGAGGCGCTGGAGATGGTCGAGGATGACCCGCTGCACGGTCACGTCGAGCGCGCTGGTGGGCTCGTCGGCGATGATCAGCTCGGGCCGGGCGGCGATGGCGATGGCGATCAGGGCGCGTTGGCGCATGCCGCCGGACAGTTCGTGCGGGTACTGCCGGGCCCGGACGGCCGCGTCGGGCAGTCCGGCCCGGTCCAGGACGGCGACCGCCTCGGCGTGGGCCGAGCGGCGGGTCGCCAGACCGTGGATCAGCAGCACTTCCGCGACCTGGTCGCCGATGCGCTTGACCGGGTTCAGGGAGACCGTCGGATCCTGCGGGACCAGCCCGATCCGGGCCCCGCGTACCGTGCGCAGTTCGGCCTCCGACAGGGTGGCCAGGTCGTGCCGGCCGAAGCGGACGGTGCCCGTGTCGATGCTGCCGTTCGCCGACAGGAGCCGGGTGATCGCGTGCGCGGTCGTGCTCTTGCCGGAGCCGGACTCGCCGACCACCGCCGTCACCTGTCCCGGCCAGACGTCGAGGTCCACGCCGCGGACGGCGGCGACTGTGCCGCCCCGGGTGCGGTACGACACCGACAGATCGCGTATCTCCAGCAGGGGTGCGCTCACGTGCTCACCGTTCTCACGTTCGTCGGTCATCGCTGCCGGGACCATTCGCCGTCCAGTGCCCGGGCGATGCGGTTGGTGGCCAGTACGGTCGCGGCGATCGCCAGCCCGGGCAGTGCGGTCAACCACCAGGCGTTGGCGAGGTAGTTGCGGCCGTCGGAGATCAATGTCCCCCACTCCGGGGCCGGCGGGGGCGCGCCGTAGCCGAGGAAGCTCAGCGCGGACACGGCCAGGATGGAGGAGCCGAAGTCGAGGGTGGCCAGCACGACCACCGGGCCCGCCGCGTTGGGCAGGACGTGCCGGCCCAGCACCGAGTACCAGCGGGCCCCGCTCGCGCGCGACGCCTCCACGAACACCGCCTGCCGTACCCGCAGCACCTCCGAGCGCGCCACCCGCGCGAAGGCGGCCACGCTGGCGATGCCGACCGCGACCGCCACCTTCACCGTGCCGTAGCCCAGCGCGGTGACCAGGGCCAGGGACAGGAACAGCGCGGGGATGGACAGCAGCACGTCGACGAAGCGCATCAGCACGTCGTCCACCCAGCGGCCCACGAACCCGGCGACCACCCCGAGCAGACCTCCGACCACGAACGCCACGAGTACGGCGATCAGCGTCGCCTTCAGGGACAGTTGGGCGCCGTGCACGACCCGGGAGAACACATCACGGCCCAGCTCGTCGGTGCCGAACCAGTGACTGCCGCTCGGGCCGCGGAAGTTCTGCGACGGTACGCCCTTCAGCGGATCCTGCGAGGTGAACAGGGTGGGCCGGAACGAGGCCAGCACCACCAGCACCAGGACGACCACGGACAGCAGCAGCCCGGGGCGGCGCACCGCGAAGCGCAGCAGGCGCCGTACGTCCACGCGGCGGCCGGGACCGGGGTCGGGCCGCGTCTCGACCGGGCGGGCCAGTCCCAGGGCCGCTTCGGCGGAGTCGTCGACAAGGCTCTGGCTCATGCGAGGGCCGCCTTTCCGCCCGAGGTGACCACGATCCGGGGGTCGAGGAGGGGATAGACCAGGTCGATGACGAGGTTGGTCATGACGAAGATCAGTGCTCCGAACACCACTACCCCCTGGACCAGCGGGATGTCCTGCGCCGTGACCGCCGCCGCGGTGACCCGGCCGAGGCCGTCGCGGGAGAACACCGTCTCGACGACCACCGAACCGGCGATCAGCTGTCCCACCAGGAGGCCGACGACCGTCAGCGCCGGCAGGGACGCGTTGCGCAGCGCGTGCCGCAGATGGACCCGCCACCGGCCGGCGCCCTTGGCCCGGGCGGTCTCCACATACGCCTGGTCCAGTGCGGTGAGCAGGCTCTTGGCGAGCACCTGCGCGATCTGCGCACCGGTCGGCACCGCCAGGGTGAGGGCCGGCAGCACCAGCCCCCTGAATCCGTCGTTGCCGAACGCGGGGAACCAGCGCAGCCGGAAGGAGAACGCCTCCACGAGCAGCAGCCCCACCCAGAACGTCGGGACGGACACCCCGAGCGGCGGCAGCGACAGCAGCAGCTGCCGCAGCCACCGCTGCGAGGTGTAGGTCGCCAGCACCGCGAGGCCTCCGCCGAGCAGCACCGCCAACAGCAGGGCGGCACTGGTCAGTTGGAGGGTCTGGGGCAGTGCGTCGCCGAGCGTGGAGGTCACCGGGCGGCCCGTGGACACCGCGTTGCCGAAGTCCCCGCGCACCGCCCGTCCCAGATAGTCGGCGTACTGCACGAGCACGGGTTTGTCGAAGCCGTACTCGTGCCGCAGGGCGGCGAGCCGGGCCGGATCGACCTCGCCCGAGTCCAGCCCGGCACCGGCCATCGCGGTGACCGGGTCACCGGGCAGCCAGTTCAGCACCAGGAACGACACCGTGTACGCCGCCCACAGCACCCCGACCGCCTGCGCGAGTCGCTTGATCACATAGCGGCGCACGTGTCAGCCGATCCAGGTGTCGTGCAGCTGGACGCGGCTGCCCGAGTCGAAGTCGAGGTCGTGGACCTTCTTCGTCACGGCCAGTTGGGTCTGGAGCTCGACCACCGGCACGTTGTACGCGTTCTGCACGATCAGCTTCTGCGCCTCGTCCACCAGTTGCCCGCGCTTGGCGGTGTCCGGGGTCGCGGCCTGCTCGGACAGTGCCGTGTCCAGCGAACTGGCGGGCAGCTTGTAGGAGTTGTTCAACTGGGTGGAGAAGGAGGTGCGCAGGATGTCCGGGTCGGCGCGGGTCACGTTCCCCCACACCACGTCGAAGTCACTCGACTGGACGGTGGTGGCGAAGTCACTGACCTGGCGCTGCTGGAGCACCACGTCGATCCCGACCGCCTTCAACTGCTGCTGGACCAGCTCCAGGGCGGGCTGGTTGGTGCCCGCGTTGGGGAACCAGGTGATGGTCAGGCGCAGCTTCTTGCCGTCCTTGACGCGGATCCCGTCGCTGCCCTCCTTCCAACCGGCCTCGTCGAGCAGGGACTTGGCCTTGGCCGCGTCGAAGGCGAGATCCGAGGAGAGGTCGGTGTAGTCGGGTGTGGTGTGCGCCAGGACGCTGGTCGCCGGCCGGGTGCCGGTCGGGAACACGGTGTCGGCGATCTGCTTCCGGTCGACGGCGGCCAGGATCGCCTGACGCACCTTGGTGTCCTTGAGCAGGGGCCGGGAGTTGTTCAGGCCCAGGCCGAACACCACGCCGGGGTTGGCGCGCCGCAGCAGGGTGACCTGACCGCCCTTGAGGGCCGCCTCGTTGGCCTTGCCGACGCTGCTGATCGCGTCCACCTGCCCGGACTGGAGACTGCCGGCCCGCACCCCCGCCTCGGGCACGACCTTGAACACCACCTTGTCCAGGTAGGCCTCGCCCTTCTTGGACCACAGGGAGGAGCCCCAGTCGTAGCCGGTGCGCTTGGCCAGGGTGATCGACTGGTTCTGCACGTACTGCTTCAGCACGAACGGCCCGGATCCGATCACGCCCTCGCTGCACTTCTGCTGCGGGGTCTTCTTCGCGCTCGCCGACGACTCGATGCCCAGCGAGTGGGTCGAAGTCGCTTGCAGGAACTGTGCGTTGGGCTGCTTGAAGGTCACCTTGACGGTGAGCGGGTCCACCACGGCGGTGCTCTGGACACCGCTGAGGTAGCCCTGCGCGAGGGCCCCGAGGGGGCCGAGCTTCGGCACCGCGTCGAAGTTGTCCTTGACCACCTGCGCGGTCAGCTGGGAGCCGTCGCTGAAGGTGACACCCGAGCGAAGGTGGAACGTGAACTGGGTCGCGTCGGAGTTGACGTCCCAGCTCTTGGCCAGCCACGGCACGATCTTGCCGGTCTCAGGGTCCTGGTCGGTCAGGGAGTCGACGGTCTGGCGCACCGAGTAGATGCTCTCGTTGCTGTTGACCTGCTGAGGGTCCACGCAGCCGGAGTCGGAACCCACCGCGAACGTCAGGGTGCCGCCGGACTTCGGCCGGCCGCTGCCGGCGCCGGAGCCGTCACCGCTCGATCCGCAGGCGGTCAGCAGCACACCGGTGGTGGCCAGGGCGGTCAGCGCCGCCCAACGGGAGGATCGGAAATCCGGAATTGCTCTCACGGAGGGGTACTCCTACTCGTGTCACCAGGCACGGGTGCCGCAGAAGGCGCGGGCGTGCGTGGGCGTGCCGGGGCGTGCGGCCCCGGCCGGCGTCGGCCGGGCCGGGGCTGCGCGATGCAGACGGGGATCAGGGGGGAAACGGGGATCCGGCAGAGGGCGGGATCAGGTGGAGCCGGGTGCGGCGACGACCGGTGCCGGACGTCGACCGGCCCTGGGACGGCCTGTCAGGCCTGACAGAGGCTGCTGTCCGAGCGCTTCAGGTCGATGTGGCGCCGGCGCGAGAGCCGGGAGAACACCGTGGCGAGACCGAAGGACGCACCGAGGTCTTCACAACGAAGCCGCATGCCGATCCTTCCCGTCCTTGGCCCCGTGCGAGGGGCTACGCGCTTGCGGAGATCGTCGGTGATCCCGCCGGGCTTTCACCTGGAGCACCCCACCGCGTGGGAGGGTTGCCGGTCAGCGAGCCAGGGCTTGACGCTGACACTCAATGCCTTTTGTGATCGTACGGAGGGCGCTTGCCGTACGTCAATGGCGCAAAAGCACGCCGTGCAGGGGGAGTCGGGGCGCGAGTGCGCCCAGCTCAGGAGCCACCGCGCTCACGGGGGATCTTCTGACCGGCCTCGACCGCCACCGGCAGCCGGTTCTCGGCCGGGGGCAGCGGGCAGGTGGCCAGGTCCGTGTAGGCGCAGGGCAGGTTCGTGGCCCGGTTGAAGTCCAGGACGACCGAACCGTCGGCGGCGGGCGGCTCCAGGGCGAGGGCCCGGTTCGCGGCGTAGGTCGTGACCCCGGAGGTCTCGTCGGTGAACAGGACCAGCAGCCGTCCCGCGCCGTGGCCGGGGAACGCGGTCAGTGACAGCGGGCGCCCGTCCAGCTCGAACTCGACCCTGCCCGGAGCGTCGTACACATGCTCAAGGCCTTCCACGGCGGCGCCCACGGTGGTCGGCCGCGGAGTGTCGAAGGGGACGTAGCGGCCCGTCACGGCCCAGCGCGGGTCGGGGGCGTAGGCGGGCGTTCCGGCGAAGGCCGTGCGCAGCGGCGCGTCCGGGTGCCGGGGGCGCACGATGTCGTTGCCGCCGCGCTTGGCGACCTCGATGACGGCGTCCTTCCAGACGGCGTTGACGCCGCCGCGCTCGGGAATCACACCGAAGCGGTGTTCACCGTGCACCGGCGTGCCGTCGACGACCAGTTCCTCGCCCTCGTCGAGGTCGACGACGACTCCCTCGGGGCCGGTGCGCCAGGCGCCGGGCGCGTCCGGGAAACGCTGGGGCGTCTCGTCGAGCCAGTGCAGGCCGGTGACCGCCAGGAACCCGTGGGGGTCGGCGAGCCGGGCCTCCTGGGCGCGGTGCCACTCCTGCCAGTTCTCGGTGAAGGCGTGGAGGTCAGTGGTGGCCTCGGTGGTCATGGGGAATCTCCTTGGTGTCGGGGGCTTTTGGGCGGGGGCGGTAGGGGGTTGTCGAGTCGACGGCTGTGCTCAGCCGGCCAGTTCGCCGAGGAGTCGCCAGGTGCGTCGGCGAGCCGCCTCCCCCGCGAGCTCGGTGCCGGAGAACACGACCTCGGTGGCGCCGGCGTCGCGGTAACGGCGTACCTCGGCCTCGACCGTCTTCTCGTCGCCGATCACGGCCAGGTCGGCGGCACGCCGGCCGCCGGAGAGTTCGATGACCCGGGCGTAGGACGGGATCTGCTCGTAGAACGCGAGGTTGTCGATGGCCTTGGCCCGCACCGCGTCCACGTCGTCAGTGACCACGCCGGGCACCAGGGCCACGACCCTCGGCGCGGGCTGTCCGGCTGCCTCGGCCGCGGCGGTCAGGGCGGGCACGATGTGGTCCGCCAGGGCACGGGGACCCGCCAGGTAGGGCAGGATCCCGTCCGCCAGTTCCCCGCTGGCCCGCAGGGCCTGTGGGCCCATCGCGGCGACCAGCAGGGGGACACCGCCTTCGGCGCCCGGCACGCGCGCCGGGACCGGGGTGGCCGCGGTGAGCAGTTCCCCGTGGAAGTCGGCCGTACCGGTCTCGGTCAACTCCCGCAGGGCGATGAGGAATTCGCGCAGCCGGGCGATGGGGCGTTCGAAGGGCAGGCCGAAGCCGGTCTCCGTCAGCAGTTTCGTGCCCAGGGCCAGGCCGAGGTGGTAGCGGCCGTGGGTGGCGGCCTGCGCGGTCTGGGCCTGGCTGGACACGAGCAGCGGATGCCGGCCGAAGACGGGAATCGCGGAGGTGCCGACCTGGAGGCCCGGCACCTCGCGCCCGACGATCGCCGCGAGCTGGGGTGAGTCCGCGCCGAAGGTCTGCCCGAACCAGGCCGACGTGACACCGAACTCCGCGGCCTCCTGGGCGAGTTGGACGGTGGCGTCGACCTGGTTCGGCGCGTCGGACGCGTTGAGCGCTACTCCAACAGTCATGTCAGTCAGAACCGGCGCGAGGCGAGCCCGCATTCCGGTCCGTCTGTGACAGCTTCTTGTCAGTCATGTGTCCTCGGTCCTGAGGTCCTGAGGTCCTGAGGTCCTGAGGTGAAGGGGCATCCCGGTCCTCAGCCTGCCTGCTGCCGTTCCTGCGCGGCACGGTGGGTGAGGGGCGCGCGCAGGCCGAGGTGGTCGCGGAGTGTGGTGCCGGTGTACTCGGTGCGGTAGATCCCGCGTTCCTGCAGTTCCGGGACGAGCAGGTCGACGATGTCGTCGAGGCCGTCGGGGATGAGGTACGGCGTGACGTTGAAGCCGTCGATCGCGCCGTGCCGTACAAAGCGGGCGAACTTGTCGGCCAGGCCGGACGGGGTGCCGACGTGCCCGCGCTGCGGGCCGAGGGCGATCACGGTCTCGCGCAGCGACCAGCCGTGCGCCTCGGCCTTCCCCCGCCATTCGGCCACGACGGCCCGCGGGTCGGCGATGCGCCGGGCCCCGAAGGAGCCGTCGTTCTCGGTGACGACCGGGTCCTCGGCGGGCAGCGGGCCGTCGGCGTCGCGGTCGGACAGGTCGATGCCCCACAGCAGTGAGGCGATCCCGAGCGCGGTGGCGGGGGTGACCTGCTGGAGCCGGATCCAGCGCTTCTTCTCCTCGGCCTCCTCCTCGGTGGCACCGATGATGATCTCGGTGCCGGGCAGGATCCGCAGATCGTCGTCGGGCCGGCCGACGGCGCGCAGACGGGTGCGGATGTCCTCGGCGAAGGCCAGGGCGTCGTCGAAGTCGGTGCCGTGCGCGGAGAAGATGACGTCGGCGTTGCGGGCGGCGAAGTCGCGGCCCTCGCCGGAGTCACCGGCCTGGAAGATCACCGGGTGGCCCTGGGCGCTGCGCGGCAGGGTGGGGGCGAGGTCGACGTCGAACTGCGGCCCCCGGTGGCGTACCTGCTGTACGGCGCCGGCCACGGACCAGGCGGGCGCGTCGACGGACGTGCTCACCGCCTTGTCGTCCCAGCCGTCCCACAGGGCGCGGGCCACGGTGAGGAACTCCTCGGCGCGCCGGTAGCGGTCGGCGTGGTCGAGGTAGCCGCCGCGGCGGAAGTTGGCGCCGGTCCAGGCGTTGTCCGTGGTCACCACGTTCCAGCCGGCGCGGCCCTCGGAGAGCAGGTCGAGGCCGGAGAGGCGGCGGGCGAGATCGGTGGGCTCGTTGAAGGTGGAGTTGGAGGTGGAGACCAGGCCGATCCGGCGGGTGACCGCGGCCAGGGCAGCGAGCTGGGTGATGGCGTCCGGCCGTCCGGCCACGTCGAGGTCGTGGATCCTGCCGTCGACCTCGCGCAGCCGCAGCCCCTCGCCGAGGAAGAACGCGTCGAACAGGCCCCGTTCCGCGGTCTGGGCGACCTTGCGGAAGGAGGCGGGGTCGATCTGCGAGCCGCTGTCGGGGGCGGACCAGATCGTCCAGTGGTTGACGCCCTGGAAGAAGACTCCGAAGTGCAGCTGTGCGTGTGGCCGGGGGACGTCGAGGGGGTCGGTGCGGGTCATCGGGCTTCCTCCTGGACGGCCGCGGACGCGAAACGGTTGGCGGGGCGCTCCAGACCCAGGGTCGAGCGCAGGGACGTGCCGGGCAGCGGGCGGGCGACCAGGCGCCGCTCCGACAGGGCCGGCAGGACGAGGCGGGAGAGGACGGGCAGGTCCTCGTCCAGTACGAGCGGATGCAGCCGTACGCCGTCCACGTGGCGGCTCAACTCGTCGAGAACAGCGACCAGTTGGCCGACGGAACCGATGTGGCGCAGCCGTCCCCGGTCGGTCCACGGCGCGTACCGTTCCAGGTCCGCGACGCGCTCGGCGCCGGTCGCGTCCGGCGTGTCCAGCGCCACCTCGACCTCGGCGAAGACGCGGGGCGTGCCAGCGCCGGCGGCGGTCTCGGCGATGGATGCCGGGTCGCGGCCCTCGACCAGGGCGATGTCGAGCTGCGCGGCGGGCACCCGGTCCGGCCGGCCCAGGACGACGAGTTGCCCCTGCGGCGGACGCGGCACGATCGCCGGGCCCTTGACGGCGTACGTCTCCCCGGTGAAGTCGATGTAGTGCAGTCGGTCGCGGTCCAGGTAGCGGCTGGTGGCCACGGACCGGATGACCGCGTCGTCCTCCCACGAGTCCCACAGGGCGCGGGCCACCTCGACCCCGTCCCGGGACTCCCGGGCCCGCGCGGCCGCGTCGGCCACCAGGGGGCGCCCCCACGCGCGAGCCGCCTCGGGACGCTCCTCCTCCGTCACCACCCACCCGGCGCGGCCGGCGGAGATGTGGTCCAGGGACGCCAACTGGCTGGAGACATGGAAGGGTTCGGCATACGTGACCGGCACGACGGGGGCGATCCCGATCGTGCTCGTGGACGCCGCGACGAAGGCCGCTCGCTCCACCGCGCCGATCCGGCCGACGGGGTCCGGCGCGGCACCGGGCGGCAGCACACCGTCGTCCAGGGTGATGAGGGTGAACCCGGCGTTCTCGGCCACGGCGGCGAGCCCGGCCACCCGGCGCGGGGTGAGCAACTGGTCGGGAGAGTGGGCGGCGCGGCGCCAGGCCGCGGGATGGGCGCCGTCGCCGTCGATCTCGACGGCGAGGTGCAGGGCGGGGCCGGACATGCGGGTTCCTTCCGAGGCATACGCGACGTCACGGCCGAGAGGCCATGACGAGAGGGCCGGCGGGGGCGGGCCGGCAGGGGTCAGACGCGTGCGGAAGGACAGACCGCGGAGGAGGTACGGCAGTAGTCGACATGCCGCCGGGTGATGAGGCGCGCACCCGTACGGACACCCTGCGGTGCCGCGTCCGGTACGTGCATGAGGGCCTCCACCCGTCAGAGTTTCGCCGGATCACCGTACGTCGAGCGCCCTTGTGAGTGTCAAGGGAACCCGATGCGAGCGGACCGCGCCCGGTTCGGTCATCGCACGTCACGGTAGCCTCGCGCCGTGAGTCACCGGGAGGACGAGGGCGCGCTGGTTCTGGAGGCGCGGGAGATGCTCGCCGCAGGGCGGAGCGACGAGGAGGTCTTCGCCGAGCTGGCCGCGAGGACCGGCGACTGGGGTGTCTGTGTGCTGGCCGTGTGCGTGGCCCTGGGTGTGCCCCGGACCGACGCCGAGGCCCGGCTCCGCGAGGTCGAGCCACTCTTCTCGGACTTCGCGGCGGGTGAGGAGGAGTACGTCGCCTTCGTGTTCAGGTTCGGGCGCGTCTTCATCGTGGACCGGGTGCTCGAGGAACACGAGGAGCGCATCCGCGACCTCCTGGCAACCGCCGCCGGCGCCCGCGGAGGCTGTCCAGCCGGCCCGCTCACGTGGTTCCGCACCGGGGAGCTGACGAAGCTCTTCCTCTACTTCGCCAAAACCCGGTTCCGGGACGGGCGCGGCTCACCACCTGAGTTCTGGGCCGCCATGACCGCGGCCGGCGAACTCCTGGCCGAGCAGGACCGCCCCGATCACGAAGAGGTGAGTGCAGGACTGGAGCGATGCCGCATGAAGGCCACGACAGCCTCGCGCAGACCACGTGGAATTCCGTAGCAGCGCCCGCGTCAAATCCCTACAGTCGCCGCATGGCCGCCGCCGAAGACGAGAACCCAGGTCAACCCGACATCACCGCGATGCTCAAGGACCAGACCAGTGCCTGCAAGGCAGCACGCGACGCCATCGCGGCCGGTGGCGAGGTGATGCTCTACGACGGCCAGCCGCCGAAGTGGATGGTCCTCGGCATCGCTGCGACCAGGCTGAAGCGGTCGTTGAAGATCGGCCTGACGACCCTCGGCCTCGACGAGTCCGTTGAGATCCTGCGCGCTCGGCCCCGCGACGAGCGACTGCGTACCGGCAACATTGTCGCAGCGGACCGCAGGTGGTTCTTCACTCTGTACTTCGACGCCACCGGGACTGAGCTGTTGGCGTGCAGCGGCGTCAAGAAAGTGCGCGGGGACGCTCAGAAGCTCCAGCAGTAGAGGCCGCCACCCGTACGCGTCGCGGACACGGCGAGGCGGGCGACGCCCTGCACAACGGCTGGGAGGTCATCGTCGGTCATGTCGTCGCCGTCCTCGGAGCGAAGCCGCGCGATCCAGCGGCCTGCCAGCTCTTCGAGTTCGGCGGAGGTTGCTGTGGCGAGCGCTTGGGTCAGCCGTTTCGGCAGGGCGAGTACCTCGACGCCGTCGTTCAAGGGGGCCGTGACCCACTCCGGCCACGGCCGCCACGCATAGAGCTGCTCAAGCGGCGGGGCCTCGGCCGAAGGTGCCTCGAAGTACATGTCCCACTCGGCGATGGCGGTGTCCGGCTCAAGGGAACGGCAGGTCACCGACTCAAAGCGCTCGCCAGGTCCCCGTAGGCGCGTCGAGGCGGCCGTCTTGTCGTCAGGGGCGAGGAAGAACACTATGTCGTGGGCCATTCGAGCATGATGGCAGGGGTGCCTCGACCGCCCGCCCGTCATTTCATGCAGCTGCAACGATCCATCCCTCAACTGCCTGCTAGACATGGTGGGGTGAACGCCCCAGTGCTGTACCGCAGGTTGTACGTGGATCTGGCGCGCGTCGACGCCTCCGCGTGTCGATGCCTGTGACCTCGTCTCCACCCGCTCCACGGAGACGACCACGCGCACCTCATTCCCGTAGGGCAGCACTGAGAGGGAAAACCCATGACCACCACTGCCGCAAGCCCTCAGATCCGCCGGGCCGGTCCGCGATTCGGCGCGGAGGTGACCGGCATCGACCTGACGGCCGGCGTCGACGACGAAACCGCCGAGCAACTGCGTCGGGCGTTCCGGGAACACAAGGTGCTGGTGTTCCGCGGCCAGCACCTCACCCCGCAGCAGCACGTCGAGGCCGTACGCATCTTCGCGGAGCCCTTCGACCACCCCACCGCGGTGAAGGACCCCGCCCATCCCCTGGTGTACCCGTACAACGTCCAGCAGACCGGCAAGGCCAGCACCTGGCACATCGGCGGACTGTGGCGGCAGCCGGTCTTCGCGATCGAGTCGCTCACCTACGAGGTCGTGCCCGAGCTGGGCGGCCATACCCTGTGGGCCGATCTCCAGGCGGCGTACGACGACCTGTCCGAGCCCTTCAAGGAACTGCTCGCATCGGTCGGCGCGGTCTACGACGCCAACGCGGGGAACTACGCGCAGGGCAGCAAGCGCGTCGCGGTCGCGGAGACCATCGAGCATCCTGTCGTGCTGGAGCACCCCGAGACGGGCCGGAAGGGACTGTTCATCAGCACCTCGCCGCGCGGCCTCACCGGGGTCACGGCGCAGGAAGGGAAGGTGCTGCTCGACTACCTCCTCAGCCACGCGTCCTCACCCGACTACACGATCCGCTTCGGCTGGAACGCCGGTGACTTCGTGCTCTGGGACAACCGGGCGACCTGGCACTACGCCGTGGACGACTACGGGGACGGCGCCCGCGTCTACCGCAAGGTCATCGGGGTGGAGCCGGTACGGCAGCCCGCGGTCTCGCGGTGATGGAACCGCCGACCCCCGTCACCGGCAGACCCGAGCAGACCGCGGATCACCTCAAGGAGTGTCTCCACGCTCGCCCCGCCCACGGACACAAGGGCCTGCCGCGGCTGTCCCGGCGGGTGTAGATGCTGCCGGGAGAAGACCTCGCCGCACGGCGGGTGTTGCTGGTGTGCATGGCGGCGGGCGCCACGACCCTGCTGGACCAGGCCGTTCTGAACATCGCGGTGCCGAGCATGCGGCAGTCGATCGGGGCCACCGGGGCCGACGTCCAGTGGATCGTGGCCGGGTACTCGCTCGCCTTCGGCCTCGCCCTCGTCCCCGGTGGCAGTCTCGGAGACCTGCACGGACGCAAGCGGCTGTTCCTGGCCGGGATGACGGTCTTCCTCCTGGCCGGGGTCACGGCCGCGACCGGAGGAGGGCCCGGAACCCTGATCGCTGCCCGGCTGGTGCAGGGAGCCGCGGCCGGGATCGTCAACTCGCAGGTGATCGGCACCATTCAGGACGTCTCCCAGGGTGTGGCCCGCGGCCGAGCGCTGGGCCTGTACGCGGTCACCGGCGGCGTGGCCACGGCCCTCGGACCGCCTCTCGGTGGTGCGCTCGTCGCCGGGCTCGGACCCGAGGCGGGCTGGCGCGGTTCTCTGTTGCTGAGCGCTCCGTGCGCGGTGCTCACCCTGGCCCTCGCGGCCCGCTGGCTGCCCCCACCGCGGCGCACCGCCCGCGACTCCCGGCTGGACGTTCTCGGCCTCGCTCTGCTCTGCGGCTGCACGCTGACGCTGATGGTGCCCTTCATCCGGACCCCGGGCAGCGGGGGAGAGGCGCTCCTGTGGGGCACCGCGGTGGGTGCGGCGGCAGCCGTGTTCGTCGTTGACCAGCGACTGCGGGTGCGACGGGGACGCCAGCCGCTGGTGCACCCCGCGCTGACCTCGTCGAAGCCGTACATGCTGGGCACGGCCGTCGCCATGGCCCAGTTCGGCTCCTCACTGGCCGCCTTCCTCGTGCTCACCGTCTTCCTGCAGGACGGGCTCGGCCTGTCCGCACTGCTCACGGCGGCGGTCACCCTGCCCGGTGCGGTCGGGATGGGCGCCTCCTCGGCCCTCGCCTGGCGGCTCGTGCGGCGGATCGGAGCGCGCACGGTGACCGTGGGCCTGAGCCTGGGCATCGGTGCCGCCCTGGCGGGGGCGGCGGTCGCGCTGTCCGTGCCGACCGCGGCGCTGCCCGTCGCTCTGGCGGCGACCCAGTTGGTGTCCGGTGTCGCCGGGGGGCTCACCGTCTCACCCAACCAGACCCAGGTACTTCAGCATGCTCCGGCAGAGGCGGCGGGAGTGGGCGGCGCGATCCTTCAGATGGCCCAGCGCATCGCGGCGGCCGTCTGCCTCAGCGCCGTCCCCGCGGTGTACCTCCACGCCGCTTCCGGCCCGCCCGGAGCCGGCCATCACCGGACCGGATACGCACTGGCCTCCTGCGTCTGCGCAGGCCTGCTCGCCGTGGCCCTGCTGCTGTCCCTGCTGCGCCGCACCGGCACGCGGTCCCGCCTGTCGGTGCACCGCGCCGGCTCGCTCCCCGCGCTCCAGGAGGACGACCTGACCACCCGTGCCGCGGAGCCTCGCATCAGCACCCTGTTCCCATCGAATCCCAAGGAGAACTCATGCGTTCGACCAGAACCCGGCCCGCCCTCGTAGTGCTGGGCGCGACGGCACTGCTGACCGCGTCCCTCGCGGTTCCGCAGGCCTCGGCGGCCGGCCGTACGTCCACGGCTCTCACCTGGTACGACGCGACAGCCGAGACCATCGCGAAGGCCGGGGCATCGACCCAGATCACCAACAGCCGTACCTGGGCCATCAGTTGGCTCGCAGCCGCCCGGGCCACCCGGAGCGTCCCCGCCGGTGTCGACCGCGGCGTGTATCAGGAGGCGGCGCTCGCCGGGGCCGTACATCGTGCGTTGGTGGCGCTGGCCCCGAGTCGCACGGAACAGCTCGACGCGACGTCCAAGGAGACCCGCGACGCGATTCCCGACGGTCCGGCCGAGGAGCGGGGCATCGCGGCGGGCGAGCGGCAGGCGGACCTCGTCCTCGCGTCGAGACAGGGTGACGGTCTCGACCCCGCCTCCGTCAACGCGCCGTATCCCGTCAAGCCCGCGGCGCCGGGTGTGTGGCAGCCGACGCCACCCGACCACGCGCCGGCGGCCCAGTACGGCAACCGTCTGGCCGAGCCGTTCCTGCTGAGGACACAGAGCCAGTTCCGGCTCGGCCCGCCGCCCGCCCTGGATTCCGAGCGCTACGCCACCGACCTCGCGGAGGTGCGGGCCTACGGTGCCGTCGACAGCGCGGTGCGCAGCGCCCGCCAGACCGAGACCGCCACCTTCTGGCTCGGCTCCTCCCTCACCCTCTACACCGAGCCGCTGCGGGTGGCGTTCGCCCGCTCGCATCAGGGTGTCGCCGGGCAGGCACGGCTGGTCGCGCTGTTCCATGTGGCGCTGGTGGACACGCAGATCGCGACCTCCGACACCAAGTACGCGTACGAACGCTGGCGTCCCGTGACCGCGATCCGCACCGGCACCATCGACCCCGATCCCGGCTGGACGCCGCTGCACACCACCCCGGCGCATCCGGACTACCCGAGCGGCCACAACACCTACGCGGGCGCCGCGCAGACCGTCCTGTCGGCGCTCACCGGCCCGCGCACAGCCCCCTTCACCCTGACCAGCCCCACAGCTCCGGGCGTGACCCGGACGTACACCACCTGGAAGCAACTCTCCGACGAGAACATCGACGCCCGGGTCTACTCCGGCATCCACACGAGGTCGGCCGACGAGGCGGGGATCACGCTCGGCACGAAGGTGGCACGGTACGTCCTGAAGAACTCGCACGGACTCCTTGCGCCGCGGTGACCCTCCGGGCATCGGAGACGGAGCCCGTCCGGACGTGAGCCGGTGGCCGGCGGGGGATCCGTGCGGCAGGGGGTCGCGCGAGGCCGAGGACATGCGCGAGGCGCGGCGTCAGGTGATCAGGGCCGTCGGAAACCGGCCCTCCTGGCCCCACCGGCACTGCTGCCCCGGACGTCACCCCGATGTGTGCCCCGCCTACCCAGGGCGGTGGGGTCGGAGACGCGTCGCCGCTCCGGTTCGACGGTAACGGCGGCGAGCGGCGAGGCACCCGCAGCGTGAGCCGGCGCGCCCTCGCCGCCTGCGCCTGCCCCGTGCGGAGGATCAGTTCCGGCCCGTCCGCTGAGCCAAGAGGGTGCGCAGACGGGTCAGGCGGTCGATTTCTGTGTCCATGGCGGCGAGCCGGTGTGTGATCACGCGGGCACCGGGGGCGGTCGAGTCGGCGTCCGCGCAACGCAGTTGTGGGTTCCCGGCCAGGAGGTGGATCCGGTCGGCGATGCCGTGCAGGTCCTCGACGGTGAGGCCGAGGCCGAGGAGCTCGCGGATGACGCGGACGCGGGCGACCTCGTCCGGCCCGTACCGGCGTTGGCCGGTCGCCGTACGCCGCGGTGGCGGCAGCAGACCGCGCTCCTCGTAGAACCTCAGGGCCCGTGGGGTGGTCCCGGCCGCTGCCGCCGCGTCTCCGATGCGCATCCCGACCTCGCTTCGTGTGGGTCACCGGGCCGGCAACTCCACGACCACGGTGCCGAAGTGCCGTCCCTCGAACAGTTCCTGCAACGCCCGCGGGGCCTGTTCGATGCCCGGGATCCGCACGTGCGGAAAGGAGATCTCACCGGAGCGCAGCCAGCCGCCGAACCGTTTGACCCACTCCTGCGTCACCTCGGGATGGTCGACGCCGCTGTAACCGCTCAGCGTGATCCCCTGGTTGATGACGCGGAAGGTGTCGATCTCCGCCGGAGCGCTGTCACCGTCCTGGTGCGGTGACAGCTGGCCGGACAGCGCGCCCACGAGCGCGAAGCGGGCGCCTCGACGCGCCACCGTGAGCGCCGCCGTCAGCTGCTCGCCGCCCACGGTGTCCACCAGGACGTCGATGCCTTCGGGCGCCGCGGTGCCCAATTGCTCGGCGAACGTGGGGAATTGCCCGCCGGACACCACCACCGCGTCGTAGCCCAGTTCGGTGCGCAGCCGCTCGGCCTTGGCCGGGGACCGGGTACTGCCGATGACCTTGCGGGCCCCCAGCAGCCTGGCGATCGGACCGGCCAGAGTCCCCACCGCGCCCGCCGCCCCCGTGACGAGGACCGTGTCGCCGGGACGGACGTCGGTGAGCCTGGTGAGCGCGCCGTAGGCGGCCGACCCCGACGACAGGTGGGCGACCGGATCCGGCAGTGCGGCGTCGACCGGGGTGCAGTCGGCCGCGGCCACCAGCGCGTGCTCGCGCCACCCGAGCAGGTGGGTGACGGCGTCCCCCGGCCGCAGTGGGCTGCCCGGGCCCACGCCGACGACCTCGCCCACAGCGGGGCCGAAGAGCACGCCACCGGCGTGGATCGGCGGCAGGGGTACTCCCTCGGGTGCGCCTCCGATCAGGGTGCGCAGCCCGGGAAACACGAGGAAGTACCGGTTGCGGACGAGGACCTGTCCGGGCCCGGGCATGGGCAGCGACTGGGCGACGACGGCGAAGTGCTCGGGGCCGGGCAGCCCCTCAGGAGCGGTGACGAGCCGGATCTCGCGGGTGGCGGACGGCAGGGGAGTGGCCATGGGGGCTCCTGGTCGGGAGAAGCGAGGCGGGCCGAGCGGGCGACCCGCCGGTGCGGGCGCGCAGACGTTAGCCCCTGACGCGCACGTCAAGGTCAAGCCGGGATGCTCGCAGCGTCCACGCCGGCCCCTTGCCGGCGTCGAGCGTCCGCGTCGAACCGGGCCGCCGACCGTTCCACCTGCTGGACCGGCGTTGACAAGAGTTCGGACTGTTGTCTTAATTACCGTTCAGAACGGTCAAGAGCGTCAGCGACAAGCCCTGGCTTGCTGACCGGCAACCCTCCGCCGCGGTGGGGTGCCCCAGGTGACGACCCGACCGATGAAGTGTCGGTAAGCGCGAGGCCCTCAGGGCAGGAACGGTGACGGTGACGCCATGTACGCAGCACCCAGGACGGCGACGTGCCGCTCGCAGGGCTGCGCACCGTACGCCAACCTGCTCGTCGCCGATCGCGCCGTCGATCTGCTCCGCGTGAGCAGCGCACTGTGTACCGAGCCGGGCCGCGCCCGCTGTCGGGGCTGACACCTCCCCGCATCTCCCCCACTTTCTGACGGACACCGCCGCGGTGTGCCGTCGCCCTCCCCGCCCCCGGTGACTCGCCGAGGCGTCGGCCACTGACGGCCTGTCAAACCCCTTGGCAAATACACGAGTTACCCGTCCGCCGTTTCGTCACCGCGGTCGTGCCGGCCCTGGTCGCCCAGGTCCTCCGACCGGCCGCAACCAACAGACCTCCCCCCACGCCACCCTCATCACCTTCAGCGACAAGGAACGGCCATGCCCACCCAGTTCACCCGACGCAGCCTGATACGCGGCATCACCGCGGCGACCGCCGTCGCCTCCTTGGCCACCGGGCTCGCCGCCTGCGGTGGCAACAGCGACGCGGCCACCACCACCGACAGCGCCAGATCCGGTGAGGTCGTCATCGGCCGGGTCTCCAACGGCGCCGCCAAGGAGACCACCGTCAAGGTCTCCGAGGTCAAGTCCATCAGCGCCGAACTGCCCGCCGCCCTCAAGAAGAGCGGCAAGCTGGAGATCGGCATCGGTGCCCTGCCCGCCGGGTTCCCGCCGCTGGCGTACGTCGGCGACGACCAGAAGACCCTGACCGGCTCCGAGCCCGACCTCGGCCGCCTGGTCGCCGCGGTGTTCGGGCTCAAGCCCGAGGTGAAGAACTCCACGTGGGAGAACCTCTTCGTCGGCATCGACAGCGGCAAGGTCGAAGTGGCCTTCTCCAACGTCACCGACACCGAGGAGCGCAAGAAGAAGTACGAGTTCGCCTCCTACCGGCAGGACAACCTCGCCTTCATCGTGCCGAAGAAGAGCACCTGGAACTTCGACGGCAACTACGAGAACCTCGCCGGCAAGACGATCGCCGTGGGCTCCGGCACCAACCAGGAGAAGATCCTCCTGGAGTGGAAGCACAAGCTGGCCAAGGAGGGCAAGAAGCTCACCGTCAAGTACTTCCAGGACAGCCCGAGCACCTATCTCGCCCTCAACAGCGGCAAGATCGACGCCTCCTTCGGCCCCAACCCCGGCTTCGCCTACCACAACCGTCAGGTGGCCAACACGCCCAACGCCACCCGCACCGCGGGCACTTACTCGGGCGCGGGCGCGAGCCTGCAGGGCCTGATCGCGGCCACGGCGAAGAAGGACAGCGGCCTCGCCAAGCCGCTGGCCGACGCGATCAACTACCTGATCAAGAACGGCCAGTACGCCGAGTGGCTCAAGGCGTACAACCTCAACAACGAGGCCGTCGCCAAGTCCGAGGTCAACCCGCCCGGGCTGCCGCTCGACAACTCCTGACCACCGCGCACCGGGGACTCCGCCGCCGCCCCGCGACGGAGTCCCCGCCGGCCGGACCCACCGAGCCGCACCCCGGAGACCGCAACGCCATGTCCGTCACCACCCTCGACACCAACTCCGCGCACATCCTGGACAACCCCGCCTGGGCCGCGCTCACCGGCCCGCACGCCCACTTCGCCGAACGCGTCGGCCACGCCGCCCGCTATCAGCAGGACGTGGCTCCCTTCCACGCCGTCTCCGACGGGGACGACCCGCGCGCCTGGGCCGACCTCGCCGCTCTCGTCGGCCCCAACGGCACCGCCGCGGTGGGGGGAGTCACCGAGGCTCCGGACGGGTGGGAGATCGTCGGCGAGGGAGAGGGCGTCCAACTCGTGGACACCGCGCTGCGGGCCGAACCCGCCCCCGAGGCGGTACGGCTCGGACCCGACGACGTGCCCGAGATCCTGGACCTGATCGCCCGCACCAAGCCCGGCCCCTTCCTCGAGCGGACGATAGACCTCGGTACCTATCTGGGCATCCGGGACCGGGGACGCCTGATCGCCCTCGCCGGTGAGCGGCTGCGCCCGCCCGGCTGGACCGAGATCAGCGCGGTCTGCACCGACCCGGCGTATCGCGGCCGGGGTCTGGCCACCCGGCTGGTCCGCGCGGTCGCCGCCGGGATCCGGGAGCGCGGTGACACGCCGTTCCTGCACGCGGCGGCGGACAACACCAACGCCATCCGGCTCTACGAGTCGATCGGCTTCACCCTGCGCCGCCGTACGACCTTCTCCCTTGTACGGCGGACCGAAGCCGCCGTCCTGGAAGAAACGGCATAGCCGTGCCGTTGTCCTTGTCGAAGGCGATGACTTGGGGGTGGGTCGAGTGACACGTGTACTGCGCTCCGCCCACCTCTACTCCCGGCCGCACATCGATCTCCAGCGCGTGTCCGCCGCGCTGTGTTGTTCCTGACCCGTCTGCTGCCCCCCGCCGCCGCGCCCCCACCCTTGCGGGCCGGCCTTCTCGTACGGATCTCCAGGAAGGCACCTGCTCGTGTCCCCTTCTTCTTTGCATCTTGCTGTCGCCTTGGACGGCACCGGCTGGCACCCGGCTTCCTGGCGTGAGCCGGTGGCCCGGCCCGGTGAGCTGTTCACCGCCGGTTACTGGGCCGATCTGGTCGCCGAGGCCGAGCGCGGCCTGCTGGACTTCGTGACCATCGAGGACGGCCTGGGCCCGCAGTCCTCGCACCTGTTCGCTGCGGACGAGCGCACCGACCAGGTCCGCGGCCGCCTCGACGCGGTGCTGATCGCCTCGCGGATCGCGCCGCTGACCCGGCATATCGGCCTGGTGCCGACCGCGGTGGTCACCCACACCGAGCCGTTCCACCTGTCCAAGGCGATCGCCACCCTGGACTATGTCAGCACCGGGCGTGCGGGGGTGCGGGTGCAGGTCAGTGCCCGGCCCGGTGAGGCGGCGCACTTCGGCCGGCGCAGCATCCCGCGGATCGAGGCCTACGACAGCCCCCCGGCCCAGGAGCTGATCACCGACTTGTTCGAGGAGGCGGCGGACTGGGTGGAGGTGGTGCGCCGGCTGTGGGACAGCTGGGAAGACGACGCCGAGATCCGGGATGCGGCCAGCGGGCGGTTCATCGACCGGGACAAGCTGCACTACATCGACTTCGAGGGCCAACATTTCAGTGTCAAGGGCCCCTCCATCACGCCGCGTCCGCCGCAGGGACAGCCGCTGGTCACTGCCCTCGGCCACCAGAGCGTGCCCTATCGGCTGATCGCCCGGCAGGCCGACGTCGGCTACATCACCCCGCACGATGCCAGCCAGGCGCGGGCGATCGTGGCCGAGATCCGCGCAGAACAGTCGGTTGCCGGACGTGAGAGCGAACTCCTGCATGTCTTCGGCGACTTGGTGGTCTTCCTCGACGAGGACCCGGCCGAGGCGGCTGCCCGCCGGGACCGTCTGGACGCGCTGGCGGGGGAGCCGTACACCAGTGACGCCCGGATCTTCACCGGCACCGTGGCCCAACTCGCCGACCTCCTCGCCGAGTTCCAGGCGGCAGGGCTCACCGGCTTCCGGCTGCGGCCCGCCGTTTTGGGCCATGACCTGCCGGCGATCACGCGCGGGCTGGTGCCCGAGCTCCAGCGCCGGGGCCTCTTCCGTACCGCCTACGAGGCGGACACCCTGCGCGGCCTGCTGGGTCTGGCCCGCCCCGCCAACCGCTACGCCGCGTCCGTCTGAGCCGGAGGGATCCCGCCACCATGTCCAAGCCCTTGAAGCAGATTCACCTAGCCGCGCATTTCCCGGGCGTCAACAACACCACCGTGTGGAGCGACCCGGAGGCCGGCAGTCACATCGAGTTCGACTCCTTCGCGCACTTCGCGCGCACCGCCGAACGCGCCAAGTTCGACTTCCTCTTCCTCGCCGAGGGACTCAGGCTCCGCGAACAGGGCGGAAAAATATACGACTTGGACGTGGTGGGCCGCCCGGACACGTTCACGATCCTGGCCGCGCTGGCCGCCGTCACCGAGCACCTCGGGCTGACCGGCACCATCAACTCCACCTTCAACGAGCCCTACGAGGTGGCCCGCCAGTTCGCCAGCCTGGATCACCTGTCCGGGGGCCGCTCGGCGTGGAACGTGGTCACCTCCTGGGACGCCTTCACCGGCGAGAACTTCCGCCGCGGCGGCTTCCTCCCGCAAAGCGAGCGCTACTCCCGGGCCCGGGAGTTCCTGGCCACCACCCAGGAACTCTTCGACTCCTGGACGGGGCAGGAGATCCTTGCCGACCAGGCTGCGGGGGTGTTCCTGCGGGACGCGAAGGCGGGCTCCTTCGTCCACACCGGGCAGCATTTCGACATCCACGGCCAGTTCAACGTGCCGCGCTCCCCGCAGGGCCGCCCGGTCATCTTCCAGGCCGGTGACTCCGAGGAGGGCCGCGAGTTCGCCGCCTCCTCCGCCGACGCCATCTTCAGCCGCTACGCCACCCTGACCGAGGGCCAGGCCTTCTACACCGACGTCAAGGGCCGTCTCGCCAAGTACGGGCGCCGCCCGCAGGAGTTGCTGATTCTGCCCGCAGCGTCCTTCGCGCTGGCCGACACCGACGCCGAGGCCGAGGAACTGGCCCGGACCGTGCGCCGCCAGCAGGTCAGCGGCGCCACCGCGCTCAAGCACCTGGAGTTCGTGTGGAACCGGGACCTCTCGTCGTACGACCCGGAAGGGCCGCTGCCCGACATCGATCCGGACGTCAGCGACAACCACATCTCCAAGGGCCGGGCCCAGGTGCGGATGTACCGGGACCCGCTGGCCACCGCCCGCGAGTGGCGTGAGCTGGCCGAGGCCAACAAGTGGTCCATCCGCGACCTGGTCATCAACACCGGCAACCGGCAGAACTTCATCGGCTCACCCGCCACCATCGCCCGCACCATCAACGACTACGTCCAGGCCGACGCCAGCGACGGCTTCATCCTGGTCCCCCACATCACCCCCACCGGCCTGGACGCCTTCGCCGACAAGGTCGTCCCCCTCCTCCAGGAACAGGGCGTCTTCCGCACCGACTACGACGGCCCCACCCTGCGCCACCACCTCGGCCTCGCCCACCCCGACGACACCCGCACCGCACACCGGGCGGCCTCATGAAGTTCCTCGCGATCACCCTCATCGTCCATCGTCCGGACCCCGTCACCGGGGTGCAGAAGTCGACCCACGACCGCTTCCGTGAGGTGCTCGACAACGCGTTGCTCGCGGAGGAACTGGGCTTCGACGGCTTCGGTGTGGGGGAGCGGCACGAGCGGCCGTTCATCTCCTCCTCACCGACCGTCGTCCTCAGCCATGTGGCCGCCCTCACGAAGAGGATCCGCCTGTTCACGGCCGTCACGACGCTGAGCCTGCTGGACCCGGTCCGCGCCTACGAGGACTACGCCACCCTCGACCACCTGTCCGAGGGGCGCCTGGACCTGATCATCGGCAAGGGCAACGGCGCCGCGCAGCGCGACCTGTTCCAGGTCACGCCCGAGGACCAGTGGGACCGCAACGCCGAGAGCTATGAGGTCTTCCGCAAGATCTGGCGGCAGGACAAGGTCAGTGCCGACACCCGCTTCCGTCCTCCGCTGACGGACGCCGAGGTGTGGCCGCGGCCGTACCAGCACCCGGTCCGCGTGTGGCACGGCAGCGCCACCAGCAAGGAGTCGGTCGACCTGGCCGCCCGCTACGGCGACCCGCTGTTCTCGGCGAACGTCACCAACCCCATTGAGCCGTATGCCGAGTTGATCCGGTACTACCGTGAGCGCTGGGCACACTACGGCCACGATCCGGCGAAGATCGCCGTCGGTGCGGGCACGGCGGGCATCTACGTGGCGCCCACCTCTCAGGAGGCGCTGGCGGCGTACCGCCCGATCTTCGAGTCCAATCTGGCGTTCTTCAAGAAGGCCGGTCTCCCGATCGTCTTCGAGACCCTGGAGGACTTCGTCGAACGCAGCTCGGCTCTCATCGGCAGCCCGCAGCAGGTCATCGACAAGGTGCACCGCTACCACGAACAGTTCGGCCACACGGTGGTCCACCTGCACGCGGACGCGAGCGGGCTGACCGAGTCCCGGCACCGGGCCTCCCTCGAGCTGTTCCAGGCCAAGGTCGCCCCCGTGCTGCGCCGTGACATCCCGGACCCGCCGTTCGTGTGGGGACCCGTGGCGGCGGCGCCACCGCTCACCCAGGAGTCCGTCCATGTCTGACATTGCTCTCGGCGTTCTCGACCTGGTCCCGATTCCCTCCGGCTCGACGGCGGCCGATGCCCTGCGCAACTCCATCGACCTCGCACAGCGGGCCGAGCGCTTCGGATACGCCCGCTACTGGTTCGCCGAGCACCACCTCAATCCGGGCGTGGCCGGCACGTCACCGGCCGTCGTCCTGGCCCTGACCGCATCCGCCACCTCCACCATCCGGCTCGGTTCCGGGGCAGTACAGCTCGGGCACCGCACGGCGCTGTCCACGGTGGAGGAGTTCGGACTGCTCGACGCGCTGCACCCGGGCCGCTTCGACCTGGGCCTGGGCCGCTCGGGCGGCCGCCCACCGGGACAGCCGGTCGCGCCGCTGCCGACGGCGACCCCGGTCGTCGACGGCCGCACCCCGAACGGCCTGTTGATCCCGCCCCGCTTCTCCTTCGAGCATCTGCTCGGCTCGCCCCGTATCGCGTTGCAGCGCAGGCTGCTTCTGCTGCCGGGCGCCGAGTCCCAGGACTACGCCGAGCAGATCGACGACATCCTCGCCCTGCTCGCCGGCACCTACCGCTCCCCGGAGGGCGTCGAGGCGCACGTCGTGCCGGGGGAGGGCGCTGACCTGGAGGTGTGGATCCTGGGCAGCAGCGGTGGTGAGAGCGCCGCTGTCGCGGGCCGAAACGGTCTGCGGTTCGCGGCGAACTACCACGTCAGCCCGGCCACGGTCCTGGAGGCGGTGGAAGGTTACCGGTCCT
The DNA here is from genome assembly GCF_042669125.1 of Streptomyces sp. NPDC057253. NCBI lineage: Bacteria > Bacillati > Actinomycetota > Actinomycetes > Kitasatosporales > Streptomycetaceae > Streptomyces > Streptomyces sp. NPDC057253. The sequence goes on from NZ_JBHUXV010000028.1 coordinate 63,962, forward strand.
TCTTCCAGCCTTCCGAGTTCCTCGACAAGCCGTACGTCAGCGTCTCGGCGGATGTCGTGGTCGCCGAGAACGACGCCACTGCCCGCGAACTCGCCTCCGGCTACGGCCCGTGGGTCCGCAGCATCCGCACCGCCGAGGGCGCCATCGAGTACCCGACGCCGCAGGAAGCGCGCGCCCACTCATGGACCGACGAGGACCGGGCCCTCGTCCAGGACCGCCTCGACACCCAGTTCGTCGGTTCACCGGGCCGGGTGGCCGACCAGTTGGAGCAACTCCAAGAGGCCACGGGCGCGGACGAGTTGCTCATCACCACGATCACCCACGACCACACCGACCGGGTCCGTTCGTACGAACTGCTCGCGGAGGAATGGCGCCGACGGGGGCACTCCTTCCCGTCGAGTTGACGCTCGGGACGACCCCACAGATCGCCTGCAAGAACGACGAACCGAAAGGTCCCTCCCATGGCCACTGTCCTGTCCGTCTCCGGAAGCCCCTCCGCCACCTCCCGCACCGCTCGGCTGCTGCGCCACCTGGACGAGCGGCTCATCGCACAGGGGCACGAGGTGGTGCCGCTGGACGTGCGCACCCTGCCTGCCGAGGCGTTGCTAGGGGCCGACTTCGGTCACCCGGAGATCGTCCGGGCCACCGCCCTCTTCGAACACGCGGACGGAGTGGTGATCGGTACTCCCGTCTACAAGGCCGCCTACTCCGGACTCCTGAAGTCCCTGCTGGATCTGCTGCCGCAGTACGCCCTGGCAGGCAAGACGGTCCTCCCGCTGGCCACCGGCGGAACCACCGCCCACGTCCTCGCCATCGACTACGCCCTGCGCCCGGTGCTGGCCTCCATGGGCCCTGCGCACATCACGCCGGGCTGGTTCACGCTCGACAAGGACATCACGGTGGGTGAGGACGGCACGCTGACCGTCGCGCCGGGATCGGCCGAGGCCCTGGCACAGGTCACGGACCAGTTCTCGGCCGCGCTGGGCGGACGTACGACGCTGCTGGCTGCCGCGGGATGACGCCGAGGCCCTTGCAGGTCGCCGGGTGGTGTGGCCGATCTAGGCCTTGATCGATGCGGCCGACCTGGCGGCCTGCTCGATCTTCGCGCAGGCCGCCGCACGGGCTTCCTCGTCGATCCGCTGCTCGTGTTCGGGGCGCATCCCGGTCCGGCCGTCGAGGCCCTCGCGCACGATGTCGGCGTGTCCGGCGTGCCGGTTGGTCTCGCCGATGACATGCACCATGACGGCGAACAGGTTCGTGTGGGGATGCGGCTCCGGCCACCACGGCACGTGGCCGGGGGCGTCGAGAGGAAGGTCGTCGATCGTGGCGTCCGAGTGTTCCCACGTGCGCCGGTAGAACGCGATGATCTGATCGCGGGTCTCGTCCGCGGTCGCCCACAGATCGCTGCCGCTGGAGTGGTCCTGCCACCGGGGCAGCGGTTCCGGGGAAGGGCGGTCGAAGACCTCGCCGAAGTACCGGGCCTCGATGTGGGCCATGTGTTTGACCAGGCCGAGGAGGTTGGTCCCGGTAGCCGTCACAGGTCTGCGGGCGTCGTACTCGGACAAGCCGTCGAGTTTCCAGAGCAATGCCTCGCGATCCCGCCGCAGTCGCCCGTGCAGGTTGTCCTTCGCGAACTCATCGATCATGCGGCATGTACCTTCCATGGGGTGTTCGTGGACTGTCATCAAGACGTCGGGGCGGGGACCGGCGAGGTGGGCGGGTGCCAGGTGAGGATCCAGCCGGCGGCCAGCGCTGTCGCAACGCCGGCCAGGGCGATGGCGCCGCCCGTTCCGATGCCTGCGGCCACCGAGCCGAAGCAGGCCGGCCCCACGCCCTGAAGTGTCATGCTGCCGGAGCCGAGCAGACCGAAGGCCTGGCCCTGGCCGTCCTGCGGCAGGGCGTCCAGGAACGGCCGTTGCAGGCCGAGGCCGAAGGCGAATCCGAAGCCGCAGAGCAGCAGCAGGAGGGACGAGACACCCACTCCGGGCTCGGCCGCGAAGCCGACCAGCGGCAGTCCCATCAGCGCGATCAACGGGACCACCAGTCGCTCCCGGGCAGGCGGCCGCAGCAGTCGGCCCACCAGCAGATCACCGACGAGCATGCCGACCGGCAGACAGCCCATCAGCACCGCGTACCAGGCGGGCGCGAAGCGGTGTCCTCCCGCGTAGGCGACGATCAGACTCTCCGCTCCCGTCACGCACGCGGGCGGTAGCCACTGGGCCAGCATCAGTCGTCGTACCGTGTGTCCGCGCAGCAGCAGGCCGGCCCCGTGCAGGCTGGCTCGGACGGGTCCGCCACGGCCCCGAGAGCCGGGTGTGCCGCCGAACTCGCCCGGCCGCGGTCGGGGCAGCCCGACGCGCACTGCGAGCGCGCAGCCGAGGTAGAGGGCGGCGCTGACCGCGAGCGCCCGGCGCGGGCCGAGTACCGCGACGGCCGCACCTCCCAGCGCCAGACCGAGCAACTGCGCGCCGGAGGCAGCGATGTTGTTCAGCGAACGCCCCAGTACGTAGGCGTCGCCCTCCAGGGACAGTGCGACCAGCCGACTCGACGCGCCGTGGAACACCGGTGTGGTGAGGGCGACCAGCGCCACGACACCGAGGCTTGCCGCGACCGGCATCCGCACCAGGGCGAGCAGCAGGGCGGCGGCGCCCGTCAAGACGTATCCGCCGGTGATGAGCGCGCGGGGAGGGAGCCGGTCGGCGAGTGAGCCCAGCAGCAGCGAGCCGAACAGTTGCGGGGTGAAGCCGATGCCGAAGGCCAGTGCGCTCAGCAGCGCGGAGCCTGTGGCGGAGAAGACCAGCACCGAAAAGGTGGTGATCCGCAGTGCGTCCGCAGTGATCGCGACGGTGCGGGTTGCGAAGAGCAGCCGGAATCGCGGCTCGGCCAGCACCTCCCGGTAGGTGGCACGGCGGTTGCCCTGTGCGGGCTCGGCGGTCGGGGTCATGACGCGCAGCCTCGCGGTGTGGCCATGCCTGTCACCAATGATTCGTCGCTGGACGAATCGAAGCAGATGTCCCGCGCTAGCATGGCTGGGTGCTGCGCTTCGAAGTCTCCGTCGAGGACCTGCTGCGCAGCCGCTTCGCACTGTCGCCCGCGATGGACCTCTGCTTCCTGCTGCGCTCGCTCGCCGGCCAGAACAGGCCCCTGCCGCGAGCCTGGACCACCCGACTCCTGCCGGCCTTCGAACGGCTTCGCCGTGAGACCGAACTGGACGCCGTCCTCGCCCTGCACACCCCGCAGTCCGGACCGGACTTCGTCGCGCCGCCCCCGCGCGGCCTCAACCAGACCTGGGCGGACGACCTGGCCATGATCCGGGCCGCCCCGCTGGAAGCCGCCCGCCGTGAAATCGCCACTCACGCGACCGGCCCGTCCGCCCGTGATCCCCGCGTCCGCGCGGTCCTTGACTCCACGGACGCCGTCTCCAGGATCGCCGAGGCGATGGACCGGGCCTGGCACGAACTGCTCGCCACGGACTGGCCGCACCTGCGCGCGATCTGTGAGCGCGATGTCGTGCACCGGGTGGGTGTGATCGGCGAACACGGATGGGTCGCGACCATCGAGAGCCTGCATTCGAGCATCGCCTGGCAGGCCGGCGGTATCGAGATCGGTCACTTCTCCGACGTCGGAACAGTGCCCCTCGCCGGCGACGGGCTCCTGCTGATCCCTTCGGTCTTCGTCGCGAACATCGCCGCGCACCTGGAAGACCCCTGGCCCCGGACCCTGATCTACCGTGCCCGCGGCACCGCCGCCCTGTGGGGCGAACAGGAGTCAGTCTCCCGACCGGACGCGCTGACCGCCCTGGTCGGCCGGTCCCGAGCCCGGTTGCTGTTGGCGCTGGACGCCCCGGCCAGTACCAGTCACCTCGCCCGAAGTCTCGCCATGGCACCAGGTGCGGTAGGGGACCATCTCGCCATCCTGCGAGACGCGGGGCTGCTCGTCCGCGCCCGGTCCGGACGGTCGGTGCTCTACCGGCGCACTCCGCTCGGCGAGGCGCTGGTCGCCGGTTCGGGCTGAGGGCTCACCGCAGTCAGGTGTCAGGTTGCTTGTTCGGGGCTCGGGCTGTTGTCCGCGGAAGACTCTGTCGAGTCGGGAGCGGTGTAGAACACCGATGAGCCCTGCTTGTTGCGCTGGGCGTGGTTCTTGGCCACGAGTCCTTCGAGCGTGGTGCGTACGACGGTTGTCTTGATGTCGCGGTCGGGGTGCTGTTTGGCCAGCGCCTCGGCGACCTCGGCGGCGGAGCGGGGTTCGGCCTGACCGTTCAGGAAGGTGCGGGCCAGGGAGACCAGGGAGGGCTGCCGCGGTTCGGCGGACTTCGCGGGTGCCTTCTCTCGCTTGCCCGCTGTCCTGCGCGGCGCCGCGGCGGGCTTCTTGGCTCGCGCCTTCTTGGCCTTGGCGGGTGCCGCGGATTCCTTTTCGTCGGCGTCGGTGGCAGTCGGCGCGGGTTCGGCAGCCGGCGATGCGGGGGTGGGGGCTGCACCGAGTGTTTCCTGAAGGCTCAGCAGCACCGCACGGTCCGCTTCGATTTCCGCCAACTGGCTTTGCAGGGCGGCGATTTCGGCGCCGAGACGCTCCTGCTCCTTGAGGTTCTGTTCCAGGTCGTCAGCCACCCGTGCCAGGTACTGGGAGGTCACCCCGTTTTTTGCGGTCACAGTGTCAGACATGATCGTCATGCTCCTTCACGGTCTCCTACGCATCAAGACTGCATCCCACGCCAGGAATCAGGTTGCCCCCATTCGACTGCCGACAACATGCGTCACTGTGCAGTGATACTACGGATGCGAAGGGGAGTGTGTCTCACCGGAAGGAGCACTGACTGACCTGAGGTGACCGGGCAGCTCACTTCCCGCCCGTACGCAGCCGCTGCGCTGCCGTGTCACCGCGCCGGCCCACCGGAACGACACCGGTCGCGGCGCCGAGGCCGTACGCGGGCATGTCGACGTACACCGATTCATAGGAACCGGCCGGAACGATGAACGTCTCGTGCCAGATGCCGACATGACCCTTGGCGGCACGTGCACGTCGGTTGAACGCCGTCCACGCGGGTCGGTGTTCCTTGTCCTGCTGGTGGGCGTAGGCCAGGAGCCGTTCCTTGTCGGACCAGTACTGGACGACATAGAAGTCGCGCAGGCTGCCGTAGAGCACCTTGTACCCGAGCAGGCCGCTGGATTTCTCCTTCGACAGTTCACGCAGCATGCGCGGCATCGACATGAACGCCGGCAGCCAACTGGAGAACGCTCGCAGCCGGTTGATCCGCAGCCCGATGTGGAAGACGACGATGTCGCCTTCGGCGGCGGCGGTGTTGCGCCCCGGAACCACTTTCTCGGACATGACTCGCCCTCCGGTCGTCGTAGAGATGGTTCACGTCATGAACGGGCAACTGATCGGGTCTTCGCGCGGACCGCCCAGAAATGGGACACCATGCCGATGCCCCAGCCCACGATCGACCACAAGGGCCAGAAGAATTGGTCGGGGGTGAGAATCGCCCACAGCACCACCTGAACGACGTTGGCGAGGACGTACCAGAAGAAGTGGATGCGCAGGCCCCGCCGCATGGCCTTTTCGCTCTTGTGCACTTTCCCTCCCGTGACTCATCGGGTCACCGCACGTGCGCTGTCCGGCGGTGCTACCGCGCGGGTGCCTGCTCCTGCGCGGCGGTCTCGATGAGCGCCACCGTCGCTCCCGGCCGGGAGACGAACACCATGTGGGAAGCACCCTCGACCACCTGCGTCTTCGCCCCCGAGCGCAGCGCCATGAACTCCTGCGTCGCCGGCGGGATGATCCTGTCGGCGCCGCTGATCAGGTTGTAGGTGGGGATCGTGTGCCAGGCCTGCGGACCGGTGGCCGGCTCGCCCAGCGCGGCGCCGGTGGCAGGGCGCTGTGTGATCGAGTAGAGCGTGGCCTCCTCCAACGACACGTCGGCCGCGAAGTGGGGATGGAAGACCTTCGGTTCGATGTAGAGATCCACCTGTCCGTCGGGCAGCGGGACCGGCTTCAGGGATTCGCCCACGGTGCTGCCCGGGAACCGTTCGACCAGCGCCTGTGCGCTCTCACCCGTCTCCGGGACGAACGCCGCCAGGTACACCAGGGCCTTGACGTTGGCGTTCCCTTCGGCGGCGGCGGAGATGACCGCTCCGCCGTACGAGTGCCCGACCAGCACGATCGGTCCCTCGATGCTGTCGAGCAGCGCCTTGACGTGACCCGCGTCAAAGGCGAGCCCCCGAAGGGGATTCGGCGCGGCGATCACTGGATAGCCGTCGGCGACAAGCCGCTTGGCGACGGCGTTGAAGCCGCTGCTGTCGGCAAAAGCCCCGTGGACGAGCACGATCGTCGGATTCCCGTTCACCATGAACCACCCTCTCTTTCGGACGACGGACGACGGACGACGGACGAAGGACGACGGCCGACGAGGACCGCAGCGGTGCTCGGGCTCTCCAGCACCTCCGGCCGACGACCACTTCCGCGCACCGCGACAGCAGGCAACGTCCGCTCACGCGACCTCGGCCGCCGGACATGTGCGGGCCCGTCGGAACACAGCACACAACGACACGGCTCCACACCCTCACGTTCGACGCCAAGCTAGGGCCTCGCACTGGACGGAGAGGGAATGGGGCGAGGACCCGGTCCCCGGCGGACTTCAGAGTTCATTCAGTCGACGTCAAGGGCATTCGGCCACCGTGGGCCCCGGCGGTCGGATGACTGGGGGGTGGGGATGATGTCGGACGAGGATGCCGATGTCGTGGTGATCGGGTCGGGCATGGGTGGTCTCGCGGCGGCGCGGGCGATCGCGCAGTTCGGCGGGAAGCGTGTTCTCGTCCTCGAACAGCACTACACGCTCGGCGGGATGACACACGAGTTCTCCCGCGCCGGGCGCTACCGGTTCGGCACCGGGCTGCATTACATGAGCGCGAACTCCGGCCCGTTCCTCGGATTCATGACGGACGGACGGGCCCAGCTGTCGCCCCTGCCGGACGAGTACGACGCCCTGCACTTCCCGGAATTCGATTTCGCCGTCCCCGCCACCGAGGAAGCGTTCCGCGCACGTCTGAAGGAACGGTTCCCCGGCGAGACCGAGGCCATCGACGACTTCTTCCGGACCATTCGCCGGGCCATGGCCGGACTGACGGCGCGCAATGTCCTCGCATCGTTCCCGGCCGGCGTGCGCAAGGCGACCGTGCCGCTCGTGGAACGGTTCTTCCCCTCGGCCTTCCGATCGGTGCGGGACCAGGTCCTGCGGAGCTTTCGCGATCCGGGTCTGCGAGCCGTCGTGGCCGCACGCTGGGGGCTGTACGGCACCCCGCCCGCGTCGAGCGCGTTCGGCTATCACGCGGCGGTCCCGCTGACCTTCTTCATGGACGGCACCGCACACCCCGTGGGCGGCCCGCAGGAGCTCAACCGGGTCGTCCTTGAGATCCTGCGGCGGTACGGCGTCGTGCTGCGTCCCCGACAGCGGGTCCACGAGGTGGTCGTCGAGGGCGGCAGAGCGACCGGGGTGGATGTCGAGGACACCGCCACCGGCCGCCGTTACCGGGTGCGGGCGGACACGGTGGTCTCGGCGGCCGGAGTGCGCAACACGTACGCCCTGATCGGGCGCAGCCATGAACTGGCGGAGCTGCCCGCGGAGCGGTCGGCGGTCATGCTGTTCCTGGGCCTGGACCGGTCGCCGGCCGTGTTCGGGCTGCGCGGCGAGAACCACTGGTTCATGCCCAATCTCCAGGAGCACGACAGCGGGCCGCGCCCTCCTGGGGAGGGCACGTTGTACGTGTCGTTCGCGTCGCTCAACAACCCGGCCGCCCGCCATCACACCGTGGAGCTGCTGGAACTGGTCGATCCCCAGCTGGTCGGCCAGTGGCGCGGGACACCCGAGAGCGAGCGGCCGGACAGCTATCGGAAGTTCAAGGACGAGTTGACCGAACGGCTGCTGGCCCGCCTGGAGGAGCGCTGGCCCGGCTTCCGGGAGACGGTCGCCTTCGCCGAACTGGCGACGCCGCTGTCGTTCGAGACGTATCAGCACAGCGTGCTGGGTTCCTTCTACGGCCTCGCGGCGACTCCGCAACGGCTGCGCTCGGCGCGGGCGGGATGCCGTACTCCAGTCAAGGGCCTGTTCGTCGCCGGGCAGGACGCCTGGGGTTCCGGGGTGGTGGGGGCCCTGGCAGGCGGGCTGATGGCGGCGAACGCGGTCCTGAGGCCGCGGCAGCTCGGAGCGATGTGGGGGGCCATCCGCTCCGGCGCACCGGCCCAGGACCCGGCCGTGCCCTGGGAGGGCTATCTGCGCGTGGCCGGCATCGAGGTGCTGACCCCGACGGTCCGCAGGATCCGCCTCGCGCCTCTAGACGGGGACACGATGCCGTTCTCCTTCACAGCCGGGCAGTACCTGAAAGTCGAGCTGCCCGTCGCCGTCGAGCCGATCGAACGGTCGTACTCGATCTGCAGCAGTCCCGGGGAGAGCGGCTTCGTCGAGATCGCCGTCAAGCACGAGCCGGACGGGCTGGGCTCGGGGTTCCTCCATGAGGAACTGGAGGCCGGACTGGCGTTGCGGGTGAGCGGCCCGCACGGCGCGTTCACCTGGCAGCCGGACTCCTCGCACGGCACCGCGGAGACTCTTCTGCTCATCGCCGGAGGGGTCGGGATCACCCCGCTGATGAGCGTGCTGCTGGCCGCCGCCGACGCCGGCCACACCGGGCGGATCGTCCTGCTGGCGAGCTACCGGACCGCGGACGAGGTGGTGTTCGGGCCGGAGCTGGCGGCGCTGCGCTCCCGGCTGCCCGGGCTGGAGATGTCGGTCTTCGAAACCGACCGGCACGGGCGGATCGGCCCCGACGCGTTGCTGCCCCACGCCGCCGCGACGACCCGCGTGCACCTGTGCGGGCCGGCGGCCATGATGCAGGACCTGATCGGGAGCCTGACGGATCTGGGGGTCCCGCGGGAGGCCATCCACACCGAGGCGTTCGTGTCGGGCCGCAGCAGCGAGACACGGCGGGAGAAGGCGCACGCCATCGCCGTCGCCGCGGCGGCTGCCGGTGTCACCGAGTTCATGATCGGCAGGGAGGGCGGCGCCCCGGCGTTCCCCTGCAGCCCCGGGCAGTCCGTTCTCGACGCCGCCAACGCCGTCGGTGTCGCGCTGCCCCAGTCGTGCGGCGAAGGCGCCTGCGGCACCTGCCGGGTGCGGGTGCTCTCCGGCGCCCACGAGAGCGACGACCGGGGGATGTTCTCCGCGGACGAGCTGGCGAGGGGCTGGCGACTGGCCTGCCAGACGCTGCCGACCGAGGACCTGGTGATCGGGCAGTAGGCCGGACGGTCGGCAGGGCGGACGGCGGCGGTCACTCACGGGCGTGGTCCCGGACGCGGACCAGGCGGCACCTCACAACTCGCCTGCCCGAAAGACCTGTTCCGGCCACCGCGCCCCTCCTGCCGGCACTGAGAATGGACAAGGGAATGACTACCTCCGGCGCATCCCTGCGTCTGCAGGTTCTCGGTCCGCTGCGCGTCTGGCGAGACGGCGTGGAACTGGACGTCGGGCCGCCGCAGCAGGCGCATCTGCTGGCGGTTCTTCTCGCCCGCGCGGGCGAACCGGTCACCATCAGCGAGTTGATCGACCTGATCTGGGCCGAGGACGCCCCGGCCTCGGCGGTCAACATTCTCCAGAAGTACGTCGGCGCGCTCCGACGGCTGCTGGAGCCGGAGTTGCCCGCGCGTGAGCCCGGCGCGTTCCTGAAGCGTCGCGGCAGCGCGTACCTGTTCGTGGCCGCCTCCGGGACACTGGACGTCGCCAGGTTCCGTGACCTGGTCGTCGCGGCCGCAGGCAGCGTCGCGGAGCGGCGGCTCGGTGCGGCACTCGACGCGTACCTGGAGGCGACGGGCCTCTGGCAGGGCGCGGCCGGCGACGGGGTCGCCCACGGTCCCACCGGCATGGCGATCTTCGCGGGGCTGGACGACGAGTTCCGTCGCGCATGTGTCGCGGCAGCCGAGTTGGCGACCACCCTCGGCCGGCCCGAGCGGGTCCTGCCGTCCCTGCACATGGCCGCCCGCATGGCGCCCTTGCACGAGACGGTGCAGGCGAGTCTCATCGCCGTGCTTGCTGCCGCCGGCCAGCCGGCCGAAGCTCTGGCGCTGTTCCGCGCCGTCCGCGCACGGCTGGCCGAGGAACTCGGCATCGGCCCCGGCCCGGCTCTGGTGGCCGCTCACCTGTCCGTCCTGGAACGGGAACCGGCCGAGGACGGGCCGGTCGAACGGCAGTTGACACCCGCTCCCGACCGACTGGTGGGCCGGGTCGAGGAGTTGGCGGTGTTGCGGCAGGCCGTGGAGTCGGCTCTCGGCGGTGGTACGGGTCTGGTGGTGGTCGAGGGCGAACCGGGCGTGGGCAAGACGCGACTGCTGGAGGAGGCGGGTGCCGAGGCGGACCGGCGTGGCGCCCTGGTGGTCTGGGGCCGGTGTCTGGAAGGGGACGGCACGCCCTCGATGTGGCCGTGGACGCAGGTCGTCAGCGGGCTCCTGGACCCTGTGCCGGCCGCTGAGCGCGAGGACTGGCAGCTGGGCGAGCTCGACCGCCTGGTGACACCGCAGGGCAGCGGCACCGCACCCTCGGACCTGCCCGACAGCAGCGTCCAGTTCCGCTTCTTCGAGCAGGCCGTCGCTGTCGTCCGTCAGATGGCGGCGCGGCGACCCGTGGTCCTCGTCCTCGACGACCTCCAGTGGGCCGACACCGCCTCCCTCGATCTGCTCGGCCATCTGATGGCCAGGCTGCCGGGCGGCACCGCCGTGATCGCGGCGCTCCGCGACCGCGCGCCCGCGCCGAGCACGGAACTGGGCCGGATACTGGCCGCGGCGAGTCGGCTGACCGGTCACCGCAGGATCCCGCTCGCCGCGTTCGCCTTTGCCGAGGTGGCCGAACTCGTGCGCCGGGAGACCGGGCAGGACCCGGGGCCGGCCGTCACCCGCCTCATCCACACCCGCACCGCCGGAAACCCCTTCTTCGTCCGCGAGTTGTCCCGGTTCCTCGCCGACGGCGGTGTCCTCACGGAGACCACCGCGGCCCGGATCGGAGTGCCGGCCACGGTCCGGGACGTCGTGCGCGACCGGATGGCCGGACTGGGCAGTGCCGCCAGAGGCCTGGTGCAGATCGCCGCGCTGATCGGCCGGGACGTCGACCTCGCGCTCCTTGCCCGAACCGCGGGTCTTGACCACCAGACGTGTCTGGACCGCCTTGAGTCGTGCGAGGGGTTGGGCCTGCTCGAACCCTCGCCCGGGGACCCCTACTCGTTCGCCTTTCCGCACGACCTGGTCCGGGAATCGGTCGCCGAGACGATATCGCCACCGCGTGCGGCGCGGCTGCACCTCCTGGTCGCCGATGCCCTGGAGCACAGGGCCGCGGACACCGAGCTGGTGGCCGAGCGCCTCGCCCATCACCTGTGGTCCGCCGGACCGCTCGCGGATCCGGCCCGCACCGCGACCGCGCTCGTCGGTGCCGGCCGCTGCGCGGCGGCCAAACTGGCGCTGGAGGCAGCAGCGCGCCAGCTTCACGAGGCCGCACGCGTGGCACGCACCGCGGGCCTGGCCGAGCTGGAACTGACCGCCCTGTCGCTGTTCACCGCGGTGGACGGGATGCGGGCCGGGTACGTGGGCTCGGCGGTCGACCAGCTGGAGCGGGCCGAACTCCTCTCCCGTGGACTCGGCCGGGAGCGGGAGGCCGCCGACTTCCTGTTCTCCCGCTGGGCCGCCTACGCCCAGGGCATACAGCTGAAACCCGCGGGCCGCTTGGCCGAGCAGTTGCTGGAGCAGGGCGAGGCGTCCGACGACCCGGTGGTGCGCGCCTACGGCCGCTACGCCTGGGGCATTCACCAGTGGGGTGTCGGCGCCGTCGGAGAGGCGTTCCGGTATCTGAGCCGAACCGACTGGGCCGTTCTGGACGACCTGGCCCACCAGGAGGAAGACCCGCTCCGGCGCGATCTGCGACGGGTGGCGGCCGGGATGCTCGCCATGATGACCGCCCTGCACGGTGACAGCGACGCGGCACAGGCCCAGCTCGACACCATGGAGGAGGCCGCTGGGGACGACCCTTACGCGATCACGGTCTGGGCGGCCTACTCGGCACGGGTCGCCGCGCTGATCGGCGACCCGGTACGGGCGCTGCGCGCGGCCGCCCGCGGGATCGCCGTGGACCCCGCGCTCTCGTTCGGCTTCCTCGGCGGCTACCAGCGGCTGGCCCGCTGCTGGGCACGCGCCGTGACCGGCGAGGCCCCCGCCGACGCCGCCGCCGAGGCACAGCGACTGATCGAGGTGTCGCTCTGTCACCCGCCCCGATCGGGCCTGGCCACCTGGTACGGGTTCCTCGGCGAGATGTGGCTGGCGGCGGGGAAGCTGGACGAGGCGGACGCGGCGCTCGACCGCGCGGACTCGGCCATCGCCACCTACGGCCAGCGGTACCCCGAAAGCCTGCTGCTGCTGATCCGCGCGCGGGTGCTGCGGGCACGCGGTGAACCGGTCGCCGTCGTGCGGGCCGTCGCCGAGCGGGCGCACGCGCTGTCCGTCGAGCGCGAGGCCCTACTGTTCGCCCGACGCGCAGAGGAGCTGATGGCCGAACTTGCGCACAGCACGCCCCGCTGACACCCGGGCGCACGCCGAGGGCCGACGGCCCACGCGGGGGAGTGGCCGGTCGGGCACCCCGTTTCCCCACGAGGGCACCGCTCAGCGGCCGTTCCCGGCTGATGGCCCCAGGTCGCGGACCGACAGTAAAGTGGCTGCGCCGCAGCCGACGATGGTCGGCCTGTGAGCGGGGGTGGGGGTGGGGATGGGCATGGCGTCCTTCGGGGGACAGCTGCGTCTCCAGATTCTCGGTCCGCTACGGATCTGGCGGGACGGCGTCGAACTGGACGCCGGGCCCCGGCAGCAGGCGTATCTCCTCGCGGTGCTGCTGGCCCGTGCGGGCGAGCCGGTCAGCACGAGTGAGTTGGTCGACCTGATCTGGGACCAGGACGTCCCGGCATCGGCCCTGAACATCCTCCAGAAGTACGTCGGCACCCTGCGGCGGCTGCTGGAACCCGCTCTGCCCGCGCGGGGCACCGGCTCCTACCTCCAGCGCCGAGGCAACGGGTACCTCTTCGCAGCCGGTCCCGGCACGCTGGACGTCCTCACGTTCCGGGACCTCGTCGAGGCCGGCGGTGCGGAGCAACGGCCCGACGTGGCGCTCGACTTCTATGCCCGGGCGCTGGATCTGTGGCACGCCTCCGCCGGCGACGGACTGCTCCATGGGCCGACATCGGTGCCGGTCTTCGCGGCACTGGACGCCGAGTTGTACGTCGCGTGCGTGGCGGCGACCAAGCTGGCGATATCGCTCGGGCAGCCTGAACGCGTGCTCCGGCCGCTGAGGTTGGCCGCCCGGATGGCGCCGCTGCACGAGACCGTGCAGGCGAGTCTCGTCTCCGCGCTGGCCGCCGCGGGGCGGCAGGCGGAAGCACTGGCGGTCTTCCAGGCCGTTCGGGCCCGGCTCGTCGAGGAGTTGGGCCTCGATCCCGGCCCGGAACTGCTGGCCGCGCAGCGCCGCGTGCTGGATCCGGCGCCGGCCGAGAAGACGCCCTCCGAGCGGCCGTCAGCCCTTGGTGGTGCACTGCCGCCGGACGGTCGACTGGTGGGCCGGGTCGAGGAGTTGGCGGTGTTGCGGCAGGCCGTGGAGTCGGCTCTCGGCGGTGGCACTGGTCTGGTGGTGGTCGAGGGCGAACCCGGGGTGGGCAAGACGCGGCTGCTGGAGGAGGCGGGTGCCGAGGCGGACCGGCGTGGCGCCCTGGTGGTCTGGGGCCGGTGTCTGGAGGGGGACGGCACGCCCTCGATGTGGCCGTGGGTGCAGGCGGTCGACGCGCTGCTCGCCGGCCTGCCCGTCGCGGCACGCAAGGAGTGGCAGGCCGGTGAACTCGGCCGCCTCCTGGGCCCGGACGGGAGTGTTCCCGCCGCGCCGGTACTGCCGGACAGCGGTGCCCGGTTCCGCCTCTTCGAGCAGACCGTCGCGCTCGTCCGGCAGGCATCGGCACGGCGACCTGTGGTGCTCGTCGTCGACGACCTCCAGTGGGCCGACGCCGCCTCACTCGAACTCTTCAGCCACCTGGCGGCTCACCTGCCGCAGGGCACCGGCCTGACCGGTGTCCTGCGCGACCGCGCGCCGACACCCGGTTCGCAACTGGAGCGGATGCTCGCCGCGACCAGCCGGCTGCCCCGCCACCGCCGCATCCGGCTGGGCCCGCTCGGCCCGGCCGAGGTGGCCGAACTGGTCCGTCAGGAGACCGGCCAGGATCCCGGCCCCGGAGCGACCCGCACGATCCACGCGCGAACCGCCGGCAACCCCTTCTTCGTCCGGGAACTGTCCCGCTTCCTCGCCGACGGCAGCGACCTCACCGAGGCGGCCACGACACCAGCCGGAGTACCCGCGACCGTCCGCGATGTCGTGCGCGACCGGATGGCGAAGCTGGACGAGTCGGCCGTACGACTGCTGCAGACCGCGGCGTTGATCGGCCGGGACATCGACCTCGCCCTGCTCGCGCGCTGCGCCGACCTGCCGGTGCAGACCTGCCTCGACCGCCTGGAACCCCTCCAGGAACTCGGCCTGCTGGAGCCGTCGTTGCGGGACCCCTATGCCTTCCGCTTCGCTCATGACCTGGTCCGGGAGTCCGTCGTCGGGGCCACCCCGCCACCCCGGGCGACCCGGCTGCATGTGCTCGTCGCGGATGCCCTGGAGCAGCAGACGACGACGGACGACGAGCGCCTCGCCCATCATCTGTGGGCTGCCGGCCCGCTCGCGGACCCGGCCCGGACCGCCGCCGCACTGATCCGCGCGGGCCGTTGCGCGGCGGGAAAGTCGGCGTTCGAGGCGGCAGCGCACCAGCTGGAATCGGCCGCGCACGTGGCGCGGAGAGCAGGACTCGCGGAGCTGGAGCTGTCCGCTCTGTCGCTCTTCATCGCGGTCGACGGGATGCGGGCGGGATACGTCGGTGCGGCTCTCGAACTGCTGGAGCGGGCCGAGCATCTGGCTCGCGCCCTCGGCCGGGAGCGGGAGACCACGGACTTCCTCTTCTCCCGCTGGGCCGCCCACTCCCAGGGCATCCAACTCGACCGCGCCGCACGACTGGCACAGCGACTCCTGGAACAGGGCGAGGCCTCCGCCGACCCGGTCGTGCGCACCTACGGCTGGCACGCCTGGGGCATCCACCAGTGGGACGTCGGCAACATCGGCGAGGCCTTCCGGTATCTGAGTCGAAGCCGCTCCACCATGCTCGACGACCTGGCCGACGTCGGGCAGGACACGCTCCGGCGTGATCTGCGCCTGCTCGGCCCCGCCATGCTCGCGCTGATGACAGCGCTGCACGGCGACACCGACACGGCACGGGCGCTGTTCGACACGATCGAGGCCACCGCCGACGGCGACGCCTATGTGCTCACCGTCTGGGCCGCCTTCGCCTGTACGGCCGCGGCGCTGGCCGGCGACCCGGTACGGGCGCTGCACACGGCCGAGCGGGGCAGCGCCCTGGACCCGGAGTTCTCCTTCGTCTTCCTGGGCAGTTACCAGCGGCTGGCGCAGTGCTGGGCGCATGCCGTGACCGGCGAGGACCCGGCCGGAGCGGCAGCGGAGGCACAACGCCTGATCACCACGGCACTGGCCGACCCACCACGCTCCGGCCTGGCGACCTGGTACGGCCTCCTCGGCGAGATGTGGCTCGCCGCGGGCCGACTCGACGAAGCCACGGCAGCCCTCGACCAGGCCGACTCGGCCCTCGACACCCACGGCCAGCGCTACGCCGAGGGCTTCCTGCTCCTGCTGCGCGCGCGGCTCATGGCGGCCCGCGGTGCGCCGGTCACCGCCGTCCGGGCGGCCGCCGAGCGGGCCCGGGCGCTCTCCGCCGAGCGCGAGGCCCACCTGTTCGCCCACCGCGCCGAGGAGTTGCTGGCCCGGCCGGCCGACGCGTAAGGGCGCGTATCCGCAGGCTGGTCCCACCGGCTTGACGACAACGGAACCGATGGTGAACCGGACCCCGGCGCACGCCAGGAAGTCCGTTCAGTGCGCGTCAAGTGACCCGCCCTACGCTGACCGGCCATCACCACCGAGAACGCCGGAGCGAAGGGCATACACCGATGACGACAACTCGCCGGGGCCTGTTGGCCGGATCCGCCGCGATCGTTGCGGGCGCCGCACTCGACACGCCCACCGCACAGGCACACACAGGGGGCGGCAAGGCCCCGAAGCCGACCGTGGTCCTCGTGCACGGGGCCTTCGCCGACGCCTCCGGCTGGAACGGGGTCGCCGCGCGGCTCACCCGCGACGGCTATCCGGTCATCGCGCCGCCCAACCCCCTGCGGGGCGTGGCCTCCGACTCGGCCTACCTGGCCAGCATCCTTGCCACGCTCAGCGGCCCACTCGTCCTCGTCGCGCACTCCTACGGCGGGATCGTCGTCACGAACGCCGCGACCGGCAACCCGAACGTGAAGGCACTGGTCTACGTGGACGCGTTCGTGCCCGATCAGGGCGAGACGTTGCAGGGCCTGCAGACGAAGTACCCGGGAAGCAGAATCAACGAGGCGGCGCTGGACTTCCGTCCCTACGGCGGGGGTTTCCTCGACGCCTACATCAAGAAGGAGTTCTTCCACGACGTGTTCGCCGCGGACCTGCCCAGGTCGGTCACCGACCTGATGTGGGCCGGCCAGCGGCCGGCCGACACACGCGCCCTCGGAGAGCCGTCCGGCCCTCCGGCCTGGAAGACCGTTCCGTCCTGGTACTTCGTCGGCCGCGACGACGAGGTGCTGCCCCCGGCGGCCCAGCGGTTCATGGCACGCCGGGCCGGGGCCCACATCTTCGAGGCCGACGCCTCGCATGTCGCGATGATCTCGCAGCCCGCGGCGACGGCCGCGCTGATCAAACGCGCGGCACGCTGACCAGCTGGAGCCCGTGGAAAGGACCAGCCGATGCATCGGCATGCGTACGACAGCCAGTGCGTCGCCGAGGAGCGCCGGCACACCCTCGCGACCTCGGCCATCCGCAATCCGAAGCTCACCTTGGCAGCGCTGGCACTGGGTACCTTCGCCATCGGCACCGGCGAGTTCGGCAGCAACGGCATCATCCAGCTGATCGCATCCGACCTGGACGTGTCCGTCCCGGTCGCGACCTACCCCATCACCGCCTACGCCTTCGGGGTGATGCTCGGCTCCCCGGCCATCACCCTGCTCGCGGCCAGGGTCAACCGGCGCACCCTGCTGCTCGGCCTGATCGCACTGTTCCTCATCGGCAACACCCTCTCCGCCCTGGCACCGAACATCACGCTGCTCGTCGCCTTCCGGTTCGTCACCGGCAGCGTGCAAGGGGCGTTCTTCGGTGCCGGGGCCGTCGTCGCCGCGTACACGTACGGGCCGGGCAAGGGCGGCAAGGCGTTCGCCACCGTGATGGGAGGCCTCACCGTGGCCACCATCGCCGGGTCACCGCTCGGCACCTTCGTCGGCCAACACGCCGGCTGGCGCGTCATGTACGCGACCGTGGTCGCCGTCGGCGTGCTCGCCGGAGCGGCCCTGGTCGCCTGGCTGCCGCGCACCGACGACCTGCGCGGCAGCTCCCTCACGGGCGAACTGGGCGCCCTGCGCAGGCGGGGAGTCTGGCTCATGGTCACCGTCGCGGCGCTCGGCATCTCCAGCATCTTCGCCGTCTACACGTTCATCGGCCCGTTCATCACCGACGCGGCCCGGCGCAGCGCTTCCCTCATCCCGGTCGCACTCGCCGTCTTCGGCCTCGGCATGGCGGTCGGCAACCAGGTGGGCGGACGGATCGCCGACGAGTACGAGAACCGCGGTCTTCTCTGGGGCTACGGCGGTGCGCTCGCGTTCCTGGTACTGATCGGCGCGGCGGGCGACAACCTGCTGGTTCTGCTGCCCTGTCTGTTCGCTGTCGGCGCGACCATGATGCTCGCCATCCCCACCATCCAGGTCCGCCTGACCAGCTTCGCACCGGACGCCCCGACCCTGATGGGCACCCTGAACCTGGCCGCCCTGAACCTGGCCAACTGCCTCGGTGCGATCGGCGGCGCGATCGCGCTGGACGCCGGCTGGGGAACCCTATCCACCGTGTGGCCGGGCTTCCTCCTCACCACCGTGGGTCTGCTCCTGTACGTCATGACCGTGGCCCGGGCGAAGCCGGCACCCGTGCCCGCCCGCGCGTGACCATCGCGATGACCTCGAACGCTCACTTCGGCTGAAAGGGCAAGGACTCACCATGAGCTCACTGCAACCGTTCCGGAGGATAGTGACCGGCCATGACGCGGCCGACCGTGCGGTGATCACGCAGGACGCGCCGCCGGCGCGCGTGCTGGAGATCGGTGGCCCCGGCGGCCCGACCTTCTACGAGGTCTGGAACACGCGTGAGACGCCCGCCGTCATCGACCGGCGGTCCGGTGAGCCGGCGGAGGACCGTCTGGTGCTCGGACCGCCCGAGCACGGCACGCGCCTGCGGGTGATCGACTTTCCTCCGGAGGACGACCGCATCCGCAACCTGACGGGGGCCGAGGCGGCCGAGAAGTTCGGCGAGATGGGAGATGCGGACGCGGCGCGGTCCGCTGCCGGCGCCCCGCATCCCCTGATGCACCGCACGCAGACGATCGACTACGGGATCGTCATCGAGGGCGAGCTCACGCTGGTTCTCGACGACAGTGAGACCACCCTCCGTGCCGGCGACATCGTGATTCAGCGCGGCACCAACCACGCGTGGGCAAACCGGTCGGCCGCCGACTGCCGGGTCGCCTTCGTGCTCATCGACGGCAAGTACACCGACGGACTCTGAGGCGGAGCAACGCATGCGTATTCGACCGATCCCACCCGATGAGCTCAGCCCGCAACTCCGCGAGGTGCATGACGGCATCGCCGGACTCGTCACCGAGGAGCAGGGCCGTGTCGTCATCCTCGACGACGACGGCGCGCTCGTCGGCCCGTTCGCGGCGATGCTGCACTTTCCCACCTTCGGGGTCCCGGCCCTGTTCCTGCAGAGGGCGGTCGCGGCCGAGGCCCGCCTGGATCCCGTCGTCCGCGAGGTGGCGATCCTCACCGTCGGCGGCTCATACGGCGCCCGGTACCTGTTGTACGCGCACGAGCAGACGGCGGACGAGGTCGGTCTTCCGGCCGCACAGATCGCGACCTTGGCGGCGGGCGGGCGTCCCACCGGGCTGACCGACGAGCAGGCCGTGGCCCATGACGTCGCCAAGGCCCTGACCTCCGGGCGCATACTGCCGGACTCGACATACGACCGGGCCACGCACCTGCTGGGCGAGGAGGGGGTCGGTGAGCTGGTGTTCCTCATCGGCAGCTACTGCCTCCTCGCGATGGTGCTGAACTGCTTCGATGTACCGGTCCCCGGCCAGGGCTCGGCAACCGGGGGGACGTGAGGGTCCGCGGAGTGGAATACAACGGGGGTGCCTGCGGTTGTAGCCCACGTCTGACATGCGCGAGTCAATATCGCGTGATGCGGACGGAAGGAGAACCTCATGGCACGCAACCGTGCACGTACCGTCGTGACACTGAAGTCGACAGCCGGCACCGGCGCCACCTATGTGACGCGCCGGAACCGCGCGAACGATCCCGACCGGCTCGTCCTGCGCAAGTACGACCCGGTGGCCGGGCGTCACGTCACGTTCCGAGAGGAACGCTGAACCAGCTCCGGCGTGCCGTCGACGCCGCCGGTGGCAGTCCGCTCTACGGAAGGAACCAGAGCCATGAAGGTGCGCAACTCCCTGCGCTCACTCAAGTCCAAGCCGGGTGCCCAGGTGGTGCGCCGCCGGGGCGTGACTTTCGTGATCAACAAGAAGGACCCGCGCTTCAAGGCCCGCCAGGGCTGACCGGGCTCCAGTGACCGGCTCACCTGGGCGGTAGCCCAGAAGAGGTACCGGCACAAGAGCCGTCGCATGGCTCGCCCCCTCGTGCAAAGCGCCCCGCCGGCCGTCGGTGTGTGCCGTCTCGATGGACGACACCAAGGCGCACAACCGGCGGAAGCCGACGAGGGGGACGAGTCATGCTGTTCAAGTCCGAGGGGCAGAAGGTGCTGGAAGGGTGACTTAGATCGGGCCGATGGCGGAAACTAGAGTGCGGGCATGGACTACGGCGAGGTTGAGGCGGAGATACGCCGGCTGGTGAGTGCGGCCTCCGAGAAGGACGTGCGTGCCTTCGGGGAGCAGACGGTGACCCGTCTGGTGCGCGAGGAACGGTTCCAGGACGCCGATGAGGGTGAACTCACCGCGCAGGCCTGGGCGGCGCTCACCACCGCCTGCGCGAACGTGCTGACACTCAGCGCCGCCGAGTTGCGCACCGAGCTCGCGACGATCGACGACGGCATCCTGGCCGACGGCGATCTGGACACCGAAGTCCTCTCCGCCCTCCAGGCGTTGGAGCACTGGCAGGGCTACCTGGAGCACCAAGGGCGCGAGGAGATGTACGAGCTCGCCCTTCGTTCGATCGAGGACGTCGATCACCAGGTCTCCGCCGCTCTCGACGACTTCCTCGCCACACCGGAGATGGCCGCCGAGTACGAGCGCATCCGCCGACTGCTGGGGTCCGCCTCGGAGCAACGACAGCAGGCGTAGGGCACGTGGACGCCGCGCTCGCTCGTCGGCGGCTCCGTTTCCCACGAAGTCAGGCGGGTACTCGGCGGCCTCGGCACGCGCGCCGAGCCGTCACGGGCACAGCCGTGCGACACGGCCCGCGAGCGCCGGGAAGGAGGACCGTGTCAGCAGGACGCATCGGTCCACTCCTGGTGGCCGCCGCGGGCTCGTCCAGTCTGAGGCTGACCGTGTTCGGCGACGACGGGCAGGTCCTGGCTGACGACCACAGCGCCTCCGCCCCGGGCGAGGACGTGTCCGGCCCGCTGCGGCGACTGCTGGCCCGGACGCCCTCGCCCACGGCCGTCGGGCACCGCATCGTCCATGGCGGCCCCGGACTGCGCCGCCACGTCCTGGTCGACGACAAGGTCCGGGCCGCCCTCGAGGACGTGGCCGACCTTGCACCGCTGCATGTCCCGCCGGCCCTCACCGTCCTGGACACCGCCCGGAACCTGCTCCCCGACCTCCCGCACGCAGCGTGCTTCGACACCGTCTTCCACGCCGGCCTGCCCGCCGCCGCCCGCGAGTACGCCGTGCCCGCCACCTGGCGCGAGGAGTACGGGATGCGCCGCTACGGCTTCCACGGCCTGTCCTACGCCTGGGCACTCGCCCGGGCGGCCGAGCTGCTCGGTCAGCGCCCCCAGGAGCTCCACCTGGTGATCACTCACCTCGGCGGCGGCTGCTCCGCCTGCGCGGTGCGCGACGGGGCCGGCGTCGACACCACCATGGGCTTCACACCGCTGGACGGACTGGTGATGTGCCGCCGCAGCGGAAGCGTGGACCCCGGCGCCCTGACCTGGCTGCAGACACGGCACGGTCTGACCGCCGACGCCATCGACGACGTACTGAATCACCGGTCCGGTCTGCTCGGCCTCTCCGGCACCTCCGACGACACCCGCGACCTCGTCCGCAGCCGGGCAGCGGGCGACGACCGTGCCGCACTCGCCCTGGACGTCTTCACTCACCACTGTCGCCGCGGCATCGCGGCGATGGCCGCGTCCCTGGACCGTCTCGACGCCCTGGTCTTCACCGGGGAGATCGGCGAGGACCAGCCCGAGGTTCGCGAAGAGGTCTGCGCCCGGCTCACCGCCCTCGGTCTGACCGGCGGCCTGCGCACACCCGTGGACGCGAGCCGTCCGGCAATCGTCAGCGGGCCGGAGGCGCGCGTACCGGTCGTGGTCGTGCCCACCGGAGAGGCCCAGCAGATCGACCGCGAGACCCGAGCCCTTCTCCGCGGCCGGTGAGAGCGCAGGCACCGCACCGCCGCGGTCAGCGCCCCCGCCCGCCCAGGATGATCTTCCAGACGCGTGTCGCCACCTGGAGATTGAGCCGGGTGTCCACATCGGCCAGGTCGCGGTCGCTGATCTCACGGATGCGCTGGAGCCGGTAGCGCAGGGTGCTGCGATGCACGGTCAGCGCGGTGGCCGTGTCGTCGTAGTTGCCTCCGCAGTCGAAGTAGCGCGAGAGCGTCTCCACCAACTCCGTGTCGTGGTCGGCGTCGTAGTCGATCAGGGGGCCGAGCCACTCGCGCACGAAGCCTTCGAGCTCGCGCACATCGTTTCCGGGTCCCAGGATCCGGTACAGCCCGAGGTCGTCGAAGTAGGTGGTGCCGCTGCGCTGGCGGGAGTTCTGCCGCACCTTCAGGGCGCGCAGCGCCTCCCGGTAGCAACGCGGAACCGCGTCCGGGGAGTCGCAGGGAGTGCTCACTCCGATCGCCCCGTCGGACGTCCCCAGCTCACGGGCCAGCGCCGCGTGCACGAGATCGGAGTCGGGCCTCGTCTCGGTCAGCAGGACCACCCGGTCGCCTCGACGGGTGATCAGCGGATGGGACGCCGTGGTGGCCGTCGCCTGCTCGACGGCACGGGTGAAGGAGTCGTCGGCGCCGTTGCCCGGCCAGTGCACCACGACCACGTAGTGGGTGCGGCGCAGGTCGTGGCCGACGGCTTCGGCCCGGGCGTAGGCGCTCGGCCCGTCCGTGCCCTCCAGCAGGTCGTCGATCAGCTGGCGGTGCAAGCGCAGTTCGACCTCGGAGAGTTCACGCAGGTGCAGGAGCTCCTGGGCGAGCGACCGCTGGGCGTGGTCCAAGGCGAACATCGTGTGCTCGTCGGCCGTCGCACCGGGGTCCTCGAGGGCGAGCACGCCGAGGAGGTCGCCCCGCGGCTGGGCCAGGGCGATCAGCCGTTCCTTGAACCTGACCGGGCCCGCTTCGCGCGCGACCTGCCGCAGCATCTCCTCCTGGTGGGTCGAGGACCGCACCGGATAGGGGTCAGGCCGCCCGGGTCCGGCCCAGGACCTCAGGTTGCCGAACCGGTCCTCGACGAGCGCCGACAGCCCGGTGAGCTCGTACAGCGCCTGGGTGATGGCGTGCTCGCCGCCGCCCCGGGCAGCGACACGGGCGAGGGCCTCGTGCACGGTCCTCTGCAGGCGCAGCGTGGAGCGCATGGTGTTCACGTGCTGCACGGCGGTGTCCCGTTCGGCGCGCAGTCGGCCCAGTTCGTCGGCGTCGTCGCGCAGCGGAGTGCGTGCGGCCGCCAGTGACAGGGCCGCCGAGGTGAGTCCCACGAGGGTCGTGAGGAGGAAGTTCCCTTGCTCATCGGGCCCGGAGTCGGAGGAGACCACGAGGTAGCCCAGCAGACCGTCGCCGCCACGCAGGCCGAACGCCCGGTTCCACGACAGTGCGGGAAGGGACAGGGGGCCGTCGGCCTCGCCCAGCTCCGTCAGCTGCGCGTCGTCGACCGCCGGTGCTCCCACGTCGTGGCCCGGAACACGTGTCAGGCCGTCGCTCGCCGCGAGGTATCCGGCTACGGAACGGTAGGGACCGAGGGCACTGACCTGCCGCAGCGCCAACCGCACGATCTCCCTCTGTTCCGCGCAGGTGAACAGGGCGTGGGACAGCTCGAGCAGCCCGTGGGGGTCCAGGGACGCGAGCGAACGAGGGGCGCGCCCGGGGGCGCCCAAATGGGAGGTCGCTTCCTGGTCGGGAACGTGCGTCCCCAGCCTCTGCGACGGATGGCCGGCCATAGGTCACTCCATTCTCCGTCATCGGAGGCGATCGAGCGAATCGTGAGATCCACGCCTGGGCGAGCCCTGAGTACCCCCCGTGGACCGGGCCATCCCAATGTCCGGATTTTGCCTTGTCCTCACGGACCGACCGACGGAGTCGGTTTCTGACCTGCCGGGTGCAGGCGGAGGGCGCCGCCGAGTTGCCACGCTGGGGTCGTCCGGAACCGTCGGTAGCTGTGACCGTGACAGGAAGGACCGGCCGATGAGCGAGCAGGCCCGCAGGACCATCGCTTCGTACACGACCTACCAGGAGGCGGAACGCGCCGTCGATCATCTGTCCGATCGGGGTTTCCCCGTCGAGAGGGTGGCCATTGTCGGGCAGGACGTGCGTCTGGTCGAGCAGGTGACCGGCCGCATGGGTCTCGGCGGGGCCGCCCTGCACGGCGCGGCGAGCGGTGCCCTGCCCGGCGCACTGATCGGATGGATATTCGGGCTGTTCAACTGGGTGGACCCGGTGGTGTCGGGGCTGCTCCTCGCCCTGTACGGGCTGATTTTCGGAGCAGTCGTCGGCGCCCTGTTCGGCCTGCTGGTGCACGCGGCCCAGGGTGGCCGCCGCGACTTCGCCTCGGTGAGCTTCATGCAGCCCAGCCGGTACGACGTCGTAGCCGATGAGGCGGTCGCCGACGAGGCGGTACGGCTGCTGGCCGAGCTGCCCGGCGTGACCAGTGCCGACACGAGCAGCGGGGCATGGAAGGGCAGCAGCCGCCCGCGGAGCGGTCCCGCCGTCACCTGAGCCGTTACGGAAGACCGGCGCGGCTCCGCGGGAGAACGGGGCCGCCCGTCGCGGAAAGGAGTTCCTCATGGCCAAGGCAGTAGGCATCGACCTGGGCACCACGAACTCGGTGATCGCCGTCTGGGAGGGCGGCGAGCCGACCGTCGTACCCAACAGCGAGGGCAACCGCACGACACCGTCCGTGGTGGCCTTCACCGACACCGGAGAGCGCCTGGTGGGCCAGCTGGCCCGGCGGCAGGCGATCCTCAATCCCAAGGGCACCATCTACTCGGCCAAGCGGTTCATCGGCCGGCACTTCGACGAGATCTCCGAAGAGGCCAAGGCCGTCGCGTACGACGTGGTCGAGGGAGACGGCGGCGCGGCCCGCTTCAAGGTGCGCGACAAGCTCTACGCGCCGGAGGAGATCAGCGCGCAGGTGCTGCGCAAGCTCGCCGACGACGCCTCCAAGCAGCTGGGGGAGCGGGTCACGGAGGCGGTCATCACGGTGCCCGCCTACTTCAACGACGCCCAGCGCACCGCCACCAAGGACGCCGGACGGATCGCCGGCCTGGAGGTGCTGCGGATCATCAACGAGCCGACCGCGGCCGCCCTCGCCTACGGCATGGACAAGAAGGAGCACGAGACGGTCCTCGTGTTCGACCTGGGCGGCGGCACCTTCGACGTCAGCATCCTCGACGTCGGCGACGGCGTGGTGGAGGTACGGTCCACGGCGGGCGACAGCCATCTGGGCGGCGACGACTTCGACCGCCGGCTCGTCGACCAGCTCGCCGACGGCTTCCAGAAGGAGAACGGCATCGACCTGCGCAAGGACCCGCAGGCCCTGCAACGCCTCTTCGAGGCCGCCGAGAAGGCCAAGACCGAGCTCAGCTCGGTGACCCAGACACAGGTCAGCCTGCCGTTCATCACCGCCGACGCCTCCGGGCCCAAGCACCTGACCACGACGATCATGCGGTCCACGTTCGAGCAGATCACCGCCGACCTGGTGGAGCGCTGCCTGACCCCGGTGCGCCAGGCCATGGACGACGCCAAGGTCAGCGACAAGGACATCGACGAGGTCATCCTCGTCGGCGGCTCCACCCGCATCCCCGCCGTCCAGGCCCTGGTGCGCCGCCTGACCGGCGGCAAGGACCCCAACATGAGCGTCAACCCCGACGAGGTCGTGGCGATGGGCGCCGCGATCCAGGCCGGGGTCCTCAAGGGCGAGGTCAAGGACGTCCTGCTGCTCGACGTCACTCCGCTGTCGCTGGGCGTGGAGACGCGCGGCGGCGTGATGACGAAGATCATCGAGCGGAACACCACCATCCCGGTGCGCCGCTCCGAGACCTTCTCCACCGCCGAGGACAACCAGCCCGCGGTCGACGTCGTCGTCCTTCAGGGCGAGCGGGAGCGGGCCGCCGACAACCGGGTCCTGGGGCGCTTCCAGCTCACCGACATCCGCCCCGCGCCGCGCGGAGAGCCGCAGATCGAGGTCATCTTCGACATCGACGCCAACGGCATCCTCAACGTCACCGCACGGGACAAGGACACCGGCAAGGAGCAGGGCATCACCATCAGCGAGAGCTCCAACCTCGACCGCACCGAGGTCGAGCGGATGGTCCAGGAGGCCGAGCGCAACCAGGGCGAGGACAAGGCCCTGCGCGAGGCGGTCGACGCCCGCAACGAACTGGACGCCATCGCCTACCAGGTCGAGAAGCGCCTCGGCGAGCTCGGCGACGCCGCGCCCGCCCACGAGAAGGCGCGCGCCGAGATGCTGGTGTCCGAGGCCCGCGAGGCCGTCAAGAACGAGGTCGGCGCGGACCAGGCCCGGCCCCTGACGTCCGAGCTCCAGCAGGTCCTCGCGGCACTCGCGTCCCACCAGGCGGGAACCGCCGCGGGCGGCCAGGCCGGCACCGGATCACCGGACGGGTCCGGTCCTGGCGGAGCCGCGCCGGGCGGCGCCGGGGGCGACGACGACGTGATCGACGCCGAGTTCGACAAGAGCTGAGGCGCCATGCCCATCCCACACCGGAGCACAGAGCCCGACCCGGCACCGGAGGGCGCCGTACAGCCGCCGCGCGGGGACCTCGAGCAGCCCGGACCGCCGACCGACCAGGCCGAACCGGGGCCCGACGCCGCAACGGGGACCGCCGCCGACCCCGGCGACGCGTACGCGGCCGCGCTGCGCGAGGCCGAGGACGGCTGGCGCCGTGCCCTGGCCGACCTCGACAACCTGCGCAAACGCCATACCAGGGAGCTGACGGGACAGGCCGCGGCCGAACGTGCCCGTACGGCGGCGGCCTTCCTGCCCGTCATCGACAACCTGGAACTCGCCCTGAGCCACGCGGGCGCTAACCCCGGTGCGATCGTCGAGGGCGTCCGGGCCGTGCGGGACCAGGCCGTGAACGTCCTGGAGCGGCTGGGCTACCCGCGCCACGCGGAGACCGGCGTGCCGTTCGACCCGGCCAAGCACGAAGTGGTCGGCGTCGTCCAGGAACCCGACGCCGATCCCAACACCGTGGTCCAGGTCCTGCGACCCGGTTACGGGGACGCCGAGCGGCAGCTGCGGCCCGCCGCCGTGACCGTCGCCAAGCGGGAGTGAGCGGCCATGGCACGCGACTTCTACGAGGTGCTCGGTGTTCCGCGCACCGCCGACCGGGACGAGATCCAGCGGGCCTACCGCTCCCTGGCCCGCAAGTACCACCCCGACGTCAACAAGGACCCCCAGGCGGAGGAGCGGTTCAAGGAGATCAACGAGGCCTTCAGCGTGCTGTCCGATCCCGAGCAGCGAAAGCGCTACGACCGCTTCGGCGAGGACTTCCGGCAGGTCCCGGAGGACTGGGAGGAACGGGTCGGTGCCGGCGCGGGAGCCGGCAGCGGCTTCAGGTGGTCCACCGGGGGCGGTCCCCGGGTCCGGTACGCCACCAGCGGCTTCGGCGGCGAGGGCGTCGACGTCGACGACCTGTTCGGCTCGTTCTTCGGGGGCGCCGGACGGATGCGGGTCCCCGGAGCCGACCAGGAGGCCGAACTCCCGCTCACCGTCGAGGAGGCCTACCGCGGAGGCCGCCGCACCGTCACCCTCGCCGGGCCCGACGGGCAGCGGCGCTACGAGGTGGACGTACCGCCCGGCGTCACCGACGGCCAGCGCATCCGGCTGGCCGGCGAGGGCGGCCGCGGCAGCGGCGACGGTGCCGCGGGGGATCTGTACCTGCGCGTACGGATCCAGCCGCACCCCCAGTTCCGCCTGGAGGGCCGGGACGTGTACGTGCAGCTTCCGGTCACCCCCTGGGAGGCCGCGCTGGGCGCGACGGTTCCGGTATCCACGCCGAGCGGTGACAAGGCGAAGGTGACCGTGCCCGCCGGATCCTCCAGCGGACGGCGCCTGCGGCTGCGCGGCGAGGGCATGCCGGGCCCGCGCGGTGCGAACGGCGACCTGTACGCGGAGCTGCGGATCATGGTGCCGCCCCGGCCGAGCGACCGGGAGCGCGAGCTGCTGGAGGAACTTGCCGCCGTCTCCTCGTTCGACCCCAGGAGGACGTGATGAGCGACCGACCGGCCCAGACCCGCCCGACCCACGCACGTACGACCGAGGCGGGCACGCGGTACGCGATCGTGCCCGTGCCCGGGCTCTCCCTGCACACCGTTGCCCGCCGCTCGGGCCTGCACCCCGACCTGATCCGCCGGTTCGTGGCCCTCGGACTGGTGGACGCCGGCTCCGACGCCTCAGGACGGCTGGTGTTCGACCCCACGGCCCCGGCCGCCCTGGCCCGCGTCCAGCGGCTGCGCACGGGGCTGTGCCTGAACTACGCGTCCCTCGGTCTGGTGCTCGACCTGCTCGACCGCATCAGCCTGCTCGAAGCCGCGCTGCGGCGCGCCGGCATGAGGAGTGATCTACCGCCATGGACATGAACCGCCTGACCCAGAAGTCACAGGAAGCCCTGCAGGAGGCGCAGAGCGCGGCCGGCCGCCTGGGCCACACCGAGGTCGACGGCGAGCATCTGCTGCTCGCCCTCCTTGAGCAGGAGGAGGGCCTGATCCCACGGCTGCTGCAGCAGGCGGGCACCGATCCCGAGCAGCTGCGCGCGGCCGTACGCGAGGATCTCTCGCGTCGGCCCAAAGTGACCGGCCCGGGCGCGGCGCCTGGGCAGGTCTACGTCACCCAGCGCCTGGCCCGGCTGCTGGACACGGCCGAGCGGGAGGCCAAACGCCTCAAGGACGAGTACGTGTCCGTGGAGCACCTGCTGCTGGCGCTGGCCGAGGAGGGCTCGGCGACCGCCGCGGGGCGGCTGCTGAAGGAGCACGGCGTGACCCGGGACTCCTTCCTCGGCACGCTCACCCAGGTCCGCGGCAACCAGCGCGTGACCTCCGCCAACCCGGAGGTGGCCTACGAGGCCCTGGAGAAGTACGGCCGCGACCTCGTCGTCGAGGCCAGGTCCGGGCGGCTCGACCCCGTCATCGGCCGGGACGCCGAGATCCGCCGCGTCACCCAGATCCTCAGCCGCAAGTCCAAGAACAACCCGGTCCTGATCGGTGACCCCGGTGTCGGCAAGACCGCCATCGTCGAGGGCCTCGCCCAGCGCATCGTCCGCGGCGACGTGCCCGAGGGCCTGCGCGACAAGGTCGTGTTCGCCCTCGACATGGGCTCCCTGGTCGCCGGCGCCAAGTACCGCGGTGAGTTCGAGGAACGCCTCAAGGCCGTGCTGTCCGAGGTGAAGGCCGCCGAGGGTCGCATCCTGCTCTTCGTCGACGAACTGCACACCGTCGTCGGCGCGGGTGCCGCCGAAGGGGCCATGGACGCGGGCAACATGCTCAAGCCCATGCTCGCCCGCGGCGAACTCCACATGATCGGCGCCACCACCCTCGACGAGTACCGCAAGCACATCGAGAAGGACGCCGCCCTCGAACGCCGCTTCCAGCAGGTCCTGGTCGACGAACCCAGCGTGGAGGACACCATCTCCATCCTGCGCGGCCTGCGCGAACGCCTGGAGGTCTTCCACGGAGTCAAGATCCAGGACACCTCGCTGGTCGCGGCGGCGACGCTCTCCCACCGGTACATCACCGACCGTTTCCTGCCCGACAAGGCCATCGACCTCGTCGACGAGGCCTGTGCCCGGCTGCGTACCGAGATCGACTCCATGCCCGCCGAACTCGACGAGATCACCCGTCGGGTGACCCGCCTGGAGATCGAGGAAGCGGCTCTATCCAAGGAGAGCGACCCGGCCAGCAAGGCCCGTCTGGAGGAGCTGCGCAGGGAACTGGCCGACCTGCGCAGCGAGGCCGACGCCAAGCACGCCCAGTGGGAGGCCGAACGCCAGGCGATCCGCCGCGTGCAGGAGCTGCGCCAGGAACTGGAGCAGGTCCGCCACGAGGCGGAGGACGCCGAACGCACCTACGACCTCAACCGCGCCGCCGAACTCCGCTACGGCCGTCTCCGGGAACTGGAGCGCCGGCTCGCCGCGGAGGAGGAGCAACTGGCCGCCAAACAAGGGCAGAACCGGCTGCTGCGGGAGGTCGTCACCGAGGAGGAGATCGCCGAGATCGTCGCCGCCTGGACCGGTATCCCCGTCGCCCGCCTCCAGGAGGGCGAACGCGAGAAGCTGCTGCGCCTCGACGAGATCCTGCGCGAGCGCGTGATCGGTCAGGACGAGGCCGTCAAGCTCGTCGCCGACGCCATCATCCGCGCCCGCTCCGGCATCCGCGACCCGCGCCGCCCCATCGGCTCGTTCATCTTCCTCGGCCCCACCGGCGTCGGGAAGACCGAGCTGGCCAAGACCCTCGCGGCGGCTTTGTTCGACTCCGAGGACAACATGGTCCGCCTCGACATGAGCGAGTACCAGGAGCGGCACACCGTCAGCCGGCTCATGGGGGCCCCGCCCGGATACGTCGGCTACGAGGAAGGCGGCCAGCTCACCGAGGCCGTACGCCGCAAGCCGTACTCGGTCGTGCTGTTCGACGAGATCGAGAAGGCGCACACCGATGTCTTCAACACCCTGCTCCAGGTCCTCGACGACGGCCGCATCACCGACTCCCAGGGCCGCACGGTCGACTTCCGCAACACCGTGATCATCATGACCTCCAACATCGGCTCCGAGCACCTCCTCGACGGCGCCACCGCCGAGGGCGACATCAAGCCGGACGCCCGCGCCCTGGTGATGGGCGAGCTGCGCGGTCACTTCCGCCCGGAGTTCCTCAACCGCGTCGACGACATCGTCCTGTTCAAGCCGCTCGGTGAACAGCAGATCGAGCGGATCGTGGAGCTGCAGTTCGACGAGCTGCGCAGGCGGCTCGCCGAACGCCGCATCACCGTCGAACTCACCGAAGAGGCCCGGAAGTTGATTGCCCACCAGGGCTACGACCCGGTGTACGGGGCCCGGCCGCTGCGGCGCTACATCTCTCACGAGGTCGAGACTCTCGTCGGCCGCGCCCTGCTGCGTGGTGACGTCCAGGACGGCGCGCGGGTCCGCGTCGACGCCGAGGACGGGCAACTGGTGGTCACCTACGACGAGTCGGAGCACGTGAAGGAAGCGAGGGCGGCATGAGTACCGTGCAAGCCACCCAGGTCACCTGCCCGAACTGCGGGCGCGCCAACCGGGTGCCGGCGGTCGCCGAGGGCCGGCCCACATGCGGCAACTGCAAGAAGCCTCTGCCGTGGATGGTCGACGCGGGCGACGACGACTTCACCGAGGTCGTCGAGCAGGCCACCGTGCCCGTCGTCGTCGACCTGTGGGCCACCTGGTGCGGCCCCTGCCGCATGGTCAGCCCCGCGCTGGAGAAGGTCGCCACCGAGCTGGCTGGAACGATCAAGCTGGTCAAGGTCGACATCGACAAGAACCCGCGCCTGGCACAGCGGTTCGAGGTCCAGGCGGTACCGACACTGCTGGTCCTCGACAAGGGACGGACCATCGCCCGGCAGGCGGGTGCCGCACCTGCCCCTGCCCTTCGGCGGTGGGTCGAGCAGTCGATCGCGGCCCGGAAAGAGTGATTCCCATGACCCTGCACGCAGATCCCCACCTCGCGCTGGTCCGGCCGGTCCAGCCGCTGACACCGGAAGGGTGTCAGGAGTGCCTGATGACCGGCTCCCCGTGGGTCCACCTCAGGCTCTGCCTGACCTGCGGCCACGTCGGCTGCTGCGACTCCTCACCGAACAAGCACGCGCGCAGGCACGCGGCTGCCGACGCCCATCCCATCGTGCAGTCGTTCCAGCCCGGCGAGGACTGGCGGTGGTGCTACGCCCACGAGGCGTTCGTGTGATGCCGGGCGACGAGACGCGGCCCGGCGCACCGCAGGTGCCCGACGAGGCGCAGGAGAGCGTCCCCTTCGAGACTCCCGACCTCTACGGCGCCTATCCCCGCCTGAAGGAGGACCAGATCGCCCGCCTGGCGCAGCACGGCCGGCGGCGTGCGGTGAACGCCGGTGACGTGCTGATCCGGGAGGGGGAGCGGTGCGAGACGTTCTATGTCGTCCTCAGTGGCTCTGTCGCGATCGTCGAGGACTACGGCACGCCCGATGAACACCTGCTGCGCGTGCACGGCCCTGGCCGCTTCATCGGCGAACTCGGCCTCCTGAACGGACAGGTGGCGTTCTACACCGCCGTGGTCAGGGACCCCGGCGAGATCCTCGCCCTGTCCATGGACCAGCTCCGTGACCTGGTGACCCGGGACGCCACCCTCGGTGACGTGGTGCTGCGCGCCTGTCTGGGCCGCCGCGCCCTGCTCGTCGGGGAGGGCGCCGGTTTCCGCATCATCGGCTCGCGCTACTCGCCCGACACCCGGCGGCTGCGCGAGTTCGCCGCCCGCAACCGGCTGCCGCACCGCTGGATCGATCTGGAG
The DNA here is from genome assembly GCF_042669125.1 of Streptomyces sp. NPDC057253. Classification (NCBI taxonomy): domain Bacteria; kingdom Bacillati; phylum Actinomycetota; class Actinomycetes; order Kitasatosporales; family Streptomycetaceae; genus Streptomyces; species Streptomyces sp. NPDC057253. The sequence continues at coordinate 96,163 of NZ_JBHUXV010000028.1, forward strand.
ACGGACAAGGAGGCCGAGGCACTGCTGCGCCGCTTCGGGGTCGGTCCGGAGGAGACGCCGCTGGTGATCTGGCGGGACACGACCCTGCTGCGCAATCCGAGCAACGCCGAACTGGCCCGGTTCATCGGCCTGCCGACCCTGGAACCGGGCAACGGCCGCGGCGATCTCCTCATCGTCGGCTCCGGTCCGGCCGGTCTCGCCGCCGCGGTGAACGCCGCCTCGGAGGGCCTCAGCACGACCGTGGTCGAGGCGCTGGCCACCGGCGGCCAGGCCGGGACGTCGTCCCGCATCGAGAACCTGCTCGGCTTCCCGTCGGGCATCTCCGGCGCCGAACTCACCGAGCGCGCCGTGCTCCAGGCGGAGAAGTTCGGCGCCCGGATCAGCGTCCCGGCGGAGGCGGCCCGGCTCGAACGGCGGGACGACCATTACGCCGTCGGGTTCGCCGACGGCAGCGAGGTCACCGCCCGTACCGTCGTCCTGGCCACCGGCGCCCGCTACCGCCGCCTCCAGGTGCCCGGCATCGAGCCGCTGGAGGGCACGAGCGTGCACTACTCGGCGACGCTCTACGAGGCCCAGCAGTGCCGTACCGACGCGGTGGCGGTGGTCGGCGGGGGCAACTCCGCGGGCCAGGCGGTGCTGTTCCTGGCCGGATACGCAGCGCACGTCTATCTGCTCGTCCGTGGGCCGAGCCTCGACGCGCACATGTCCCGCTACCTCATCGACCAGATCGAGCGCCACCCACGGGTGCGGGTGCTGCTGCGCACCGAGGTGACCGAGGCACTGGGCGACAAGACGCTCGAGGCGGTCACCGTGGTCGACCACCGTACCGGCGAGCACCGCCGGCTCGACGTACGGGCCCTGTTCGTCTTCACCGGTGCCGACCCGCACACCGAGTGGCTGTCCGGCGTGCTCGCACTCGACGCCCGCGGATTCGTGCTCACCGGGGCCGAGGCGCAGGCCTGCTCCGTTCCCGAGCTGTGGAAGAGCCAGGGCCGCGACTGCCTGACGCTGGAGACCAGCCTCCCCGGAGTCTTCGCCGCCGGCGATCTGCGCAGCGGTTCGGTGAAGCGTGTGGCCTCCGCGGTCGGCGAGGGCTCGATGAGCATCCACTTCGTGCACCGCTACCTGGGCAACACCGCCGCGCCCGGCCACACCGACACCTCCCCGCACACCCGCCCGAAGCAGTCCGCTTGGCTCGCGTGACGCCCAGCGGGCGACGACATCACGACAGCAAGTCAGCACGAGAACAAGTCAGCACGAGAACAAGTCAGCACGAGAAGAAGTCATCACGAAAAGAAGAAGGAGGCGATGGCCATGGCCACGCCCGTCCGACGTCACCGCGGTGGCGCCATGCAGGACAGGCCCGTCGGCTGGGCACGCAATCCACTGACGGAGTTCGATCAACTGCTCAGCGAGATGAGCGGGTTGATGGAATCCACGGTGGGCAGCGCGGCGCCCGCGATCGCGTGGACCCCCCTGGCCGACGTCACGGAGTCCGACGACGCCTTCCACGTCGAGATCGAACTCCCCGGCGTCAAGAAGAAGGACATCAACGTCGAAGCGAACGGCCAGGAGGTGGTCGTCACCGGAGAGATCAAGGAAAGGGAACGCAAAGGCGTCCTGCGCCGGAGCACCCGCCGCACCGGGTCCTTCGAGTACCGGCTGCGGCTGCCCGGAGAGATCGACAGCGAAAAGATCAATGCACATATCTCGGACGGGGTGCTCAACATCACCGTGCCCAAGGCCGAGGTCGCAAGGCCCCGGCACATCGAGATCAGCGAGAGGAGCGAAAGCACCGAGAGCAGCGGCTGAGTCACGAACGCCGTGGTGCCGGACACAC